>JALGSS010000056.1 GCA_029821745.1 Candidatus Zipacnadia bacterium | reverse complement strand
GTTGTGCTACACGATCGATGTCGCCATCGCTCTGGAGCACATCGCCTTGCAGGCTGTGGAGGAAGGACTAGGGACGTGCTGGATCGGATCCTTCGATGAGGTCGCGGTTAAGGATCTGCTGGGGATCCCCGCGACGGACGATGTGCGGGTGGTAGAGCTGATGACGCTGGGGTATCCCGCCGACGGTCCGAAGGAGAAGAGCCGGCTGCAGATGTCCGACATCGTGATGGAAGAGGTGTGGCGGGAGTAACGGGCGGGAACCTGGACCCCGGCTGCAGGTGTCTATTGCATTAGGTAGGCGCCGGTTCGGCATACGTGGCCGAACGACGACAAGCCGGGACCAGGGAGTGAGTCTCATGCGCACGCCCGTGAAGTGGTCGGTTGGCGGTGTCCTCGGTCGAGTCATTATTGGGTGCGTTGCAGTGGCGCTCATCGCGGCGGTCGGTGGATGTGCTAGAGCTACAGAGAAGGCTAGGGTGGGCGAGCCGGGCCCGCCGCCCGACGAGATGATGATGATGCAGGCTCAGCCGGCCGCGGAGCCTAGCGACGAGGAAACGTGCGCGTCGAACCTGCGGGCCATCGAGGGCGAGGAAGCGGCGGAATCAGCATCTGCCGAGGGCATGGGACCCGGACGCGCCGTGGCCGGCATGGCTGGGCTACCCGGAGGTCCGCGAGGGTCTGCCACGCGTGAGAAGGCCTTGAAGAAGGACGGGTACTACACCAGCACCTACATGGGGGGAAGCGGCGAGCGTGACCGGGTTGAGAAGCTGATCGACGACGGCGTTATCGTCGACGGCAAGGCCATCAAGCTGGCCGCCTTCACGCGAGAGTACTCCCAGGCGTTCAAGATCCCCACTGACCAGTCGTTGGCCGTGCACGTGGACCTGGAGAAAGGCAAGGTCCTGCAGAAGGGCGAGGACGTCCACCTGCAGGTCGGTCTCCAGGCCATCAAGCGCGAAGCCCCAAGACGTCCCCCGATCAACCTGTGCCTCGTCGTCGACCGCAGCGGCTCGATGGAAGATGAGGGTAAGCTGGAGTATGCCAAGCGTGCGGCCCTCGACGTCATCGACGGGCTGAAGTCCGGCGACACGCTGGCCATAGTGGCGTACGACGATCAGGTCGAGGTTCTGTTCAGCGCGCAGAAGCTGGCGAACAAGTCCCGGGCGAAGGCTCCGGTCCAGGGATTGCTATCCGGTGGCGGGACGAACATCTATGGCGGCCTTCAGTCCGGGTATGCCGAGGTCAAGCGGAACTTCAACAAGGACGGCATCAATCAGGTCATCCTGCTCTCGGACGGCATGGTGACCGCGGGCGTGCAGGACATCGGAGCCTTCCGGAAGCTGGCGGGGCAGATGGCGACGGCCGATATCCAGACCACTGCGGTCGGGATGGGCATCGACTTCGACGAGACTGTGATGATGCAGGTCGCGCAGGAGGGGCGGGGCAACTACCACTTCATCAAGACGGCCGCCGACACGCAGAAGGTCTTCCAGAAGGAGCTGGGGCAACTGACCCGCGTGGTGGCGAAGGCGGTCAAGCTACGGATCGAGTTGCCGAAGGGTGTGGAGCTGCTGCGGGTGCTGGGCTCGTCGGCCTTGAGTGAGGAGGAGCAGGCCCAGACTCGTCGCGTGGAGCGGCAGATCGATCGGAAGGTCTACGACGACCTTGGCATCACCGAGGACCGGAAGGTTGAGGACGAGCCCGGAATCAAGATGCTGATCCCGCACTTCTACGCGGGTGACAGCCATGTGGTGATGCTTAAGATCCGGGTGCCGCGTGGCAAGAAGAGCCGTGAGGTGGCGCGCGTCGAGGTGAAGTACAAGGATCTCGTGTTCCGCAAGAACCGGGAGGTCAACAAGGCCGCCAAGGCGCTCTACACCGCTGATAAGGCCGCGTCTGTGGCGTCCGTCAACCAGCCTGTGAAGAAGAACGTCCTGGGCTTCCGGACCGGCGAGACGCTACTGCGAGCGGGCCAGTACATCAACCAGGGACGCACCGGGGATGCTGCGAAGACCATCGACGAGCAGATGGTGGTACTCGGGGTCGCCGCGCGGGAGTGGAAAGACAAGGACCTGGATCGTGATGGGGATCTCCTCGACCGCTACAAGCAGGTCATCGCGGCTTCGGGGGGCAGGAGCATCGCCGGGACAGACTTGGGCAACTACCTGGCGAAGTCACTCACGTACTCGGGCTACGAACTGACACGGTAGGCTGGAAGCTGGGCGGATGCGTGCCCCGGCGACGGCATCCGGGTTGTGCTGAAGAACTATCGACGCATGGCCGTGGGGTGTCACAGCGCGTCGTGACCGACGCGCACCATGGGCATCACGGAGGCTCTGAGATGCCTTGCACGGGGCCCCGTCGCACACGACGCGACACCCCGTGCCCATGAGTACCCTTTTCCGGCACACCTCCGGCATCACCGGTCTTTCGCGCACAGGCGGCACACCACTCTCTGAAGGTCTGAATCGATATGAAACGGTTTGGCGTCTGTGCTGCAATGCTGGTCCTTATCCTCGGTGCAACGGGCGCCTTCGCTGCGAAGGCGCCTCGCGTCGTGGCGTCGGCAGAGGTGCCGCTGGATGGCACTGCGGTATCGCTGCCGAAGATGGAGAGCGAGGGCGAGTACAAGGTCCGCATCATCGGGAACTTCGACTGCGATATCGACGGGCGCAGCTTCGACGCCGAGTACCGGACGGATGCGAAGGGCGAGTTCAACCAGCCTCACGACCTGGTGCAGGTCGAGCCCATCGAGGCCAAGCTGCTGGACAGCAATGCTGGCCGGCACACGTATACCTACGGTCCGCTGGCCGGGGAGGACTTCGCGGGCGAGTCGGTCACGGTGCGCGTCAACGTGGACAAGCTGGTCAACGAATTCATCCGGACGCCGTCGGAGGTCCGCGATTCGCTGTCCGGAGCCATGAAGGCCGAACTGCTGCATACGCCCGCGACGGTGCCGCCGGGGATCCTGCTGGCGATGGTGGGCCTGCCGCTGCTCATCGTCGGCCTGGTTGTCGGCGTGATGGTGGACGCCTCGCGGAAGGCGGCGAAGCGGCCCTACGAGGACGTCAACGGCATGCAGCGGCGGATCGGCCGGAAGTGCGAGGAAGCCCTGACCGAGATCGGGACGGATGAGGGGCTGTTCGAGCAACTGCGCGACCGCGTGACCCAATTGGCTGAGGGAGCGGACGAACTGGCCGGGCACATCATCGCCTTCCGGCAGGCGAAGCTCGTCCAGAGCGAGAGCGACATCGAGAGGGAGATCGCGCGACTCCAGCGGGAGATGCAACGCGAACGGGATGACGAGATGGTGGCCCAGTACGCCGGGGAAATCGAGGCCAAGCGCGAGACCCTCGGGCACTTGCAGGCGAACCAGCGCAGCGAGTCAGAGTATCTGCTGCGCCTGGCGCAGGTGGAGACAACAGTGGACAATCTGCGCCTGAAGCTCCCGAGGCTTCGCGTCCAGCTCGCGGAGACCGGAGCAGATCAGGCGGCTGTCGGGGACATCGACCGGGAGCTTGAGCTTCTCCGCACCGCCATCAGCGAGACGCGCGAACACGTGATGGGGCCACTGCCGGACGACGACGAGTGATGCAGCCGCCGGGCTCAGTCGAGGACTTCCTGGCGGCGCAACTCCCAGTCGAGGCGTTTCTGAATGCGTTCGCGGACCTGGCCGAGGGCCTCCTCGGGGGTCTTGCGGCAGAGCCAGATCTCGTCGAAGGCATTGGTCAACTCGTCCATGTACTCGTTCCAGATGCTCAGTGGCGGCGTGGTCACTGCGTTCGGGCTGTGCGCGAGGTCGATGAACACCTCGATCTCGGGGTTCGGGTGTTTCTGTAGGAATTCGGGGGTCACGTCCAGCAGCGGCGTGAACTTGCGCTGGCCCATGTTGAGTATCTCAGAGCCCTGCGTTGAGGCGAGGAAGGCCAGGAACTCGAAGGCTTCGTCCGGATGCTTCGCCCCCCGTGGGATGATGACGACATCCTCCTCGACAATGCTCGTCCGGGCGATGTCGGGGCGGCCCTCCGGGTGCGGAAAGGGCGCGGCTCCCCACTCGATCTCCGGGGCGTACTTGTCGATGAAGTTGTACATCCACACGCCCTGAAGCTCCATCGCGACCTTGCCGGCCATGAATGCATTCTGGGGCGAGGAGAAGTTGCCGAACCCGCTCTGGAAAGTCTGCAGGGAATCGGTGCCGTAGCGCTTCGCATAGCCCTGAACCCACTCGAAGGCGCGCACGTTGTCCGGTGAGTCGCAGGTAATCTTCGACTCCCCATCCCACACGCGGCCGCCGAAGAAGCATCCCCATCCCCAGTTCCACCAGCCGGGCTCCGCGGGCAAGAATCCCATCTGAACGATCTTGCCGTCCTCGACCTTCGTGAGGAGCTCGGACATCGCGTCGAGCTCCGGCGGCTTGTCTGGGTCTAGGCCGGCTTCGCGGAAGAGCTTCTTGTTCCAGTGCAGGGCGACGGATGCGGGTGTCGTGGGCAGGCCGTACACGTGGCCCTTGTAGGTGCACATGTCCCAGTAGGCCGGGATGAAGGAGTCTCTCGTGATCCCGTGCTTCTCGCAGTAGTCGTCGAGGGGCAGGGCCGCGCGTTTCTGGGCGTATGAGACAAGATTGTTGGACCAGAGGCCCGCGATGTCCGGAGGAATGCCGCCGGCCGTCGCCATGAGCGTCTCGGTCCTGGGAGCGGTTGAAGGCATCCACGGTATCACGCATAGCCTGACCCTCGAAGCTGGTCCACTTCTCCCAGTAGGTGACGTGGACTTTGCCGTCGGCGGGCTGGTCCGGGCGGGAGCAACCGGCCAGGATGACGGCCAGCGCGATGAGAACGGGAAGGACTGTGCCTCGGAGGTATCTCATGGGTGTCCTCACCGGGAGACTTCGACACGATGCATCGGATTCCTGCCCAAGCGCGAGAGCGTGATGGGCCTGAGCCGGGAAGGTGAACCTGTGTGCCGGGCGGAAGTCACCTCGGTATCGCCGGGGCGCTTGCCCGGTGAGACATCATTGGTCACCCTCGCCGTTCCCCAACAGTCTACGAACGTAGTGCGCGCAATCCGGAGGCGACAGCTATGAAGATCACCGACATCAGCGGACCTATCTATAGTGGCATGTGGACCTACGGCGGCCCCTACGGGGAGGTAGAGATTGCCGAGGTGCCCCAGCTTGAAGTTGTGGAGCATGTCACGTATTCATGGCGTATGGCGATGAGCGTGCAGTCCGGAACCTATCTTGAGACCTCACTGCATGTGAAGCGCGACGGTCCGGCGCTCATCGACATCCCGATGGCGGAGCTCTGGATGCGGGACTGCGCGATCCTGCGCGTACCGAAGGAGCCCGACGGGTGCGTGGGTCTGGACGATCTCAAGGCGTGCGGGGTGACCATCAACAAGGGTGATGCGGTGATCGTGGAGACGGGCTGGTACACTCACTGGGACGAGGCGGATTTCATCACGAACTGCCCCTGGTTCTCGGCGGACGCGATGAACTGGATCCTGGACCACGAGCCCTTCATCATGTGCGGCGATGTCCCGCGGTTCGACAGTTGGGAGACGCCGCAGGGCTTCTGGGACCGGTTCTTCGATCAGGGAACGCTGCTCCTGGCGCCCGTGGTGAACCTGGACGCGCTGACGAGCGACCGGGCGAAGCTGTGTGCGTTGCCGATGAAGATCACGGAAGCCTGCGCGGCGCCATGCCGTGTCGTGATTGTGGAGGAGTAGGGGACGTGCGCGCTGCGGCTAGACAGGCGCGTGCTGCAAGTAGCCGAGCATCAACGTCGCAACCCCGAAGTAGATCAGCAGGGCGAAGGAGTCATTGAGCGTTGTTACGAGCGGCCCGGAGGCTATGGCGGGGTCGATACCGAGTCGTTGGAAGAGGAAGGGGACAAGAGTGCCGATCAAGGTGGCCCAGATGATGGCCAGGGTCATGGCCACAGCAACCACGAGGCCGAGGGATGTGTTGTGCATTATCGCGGCGCCGACCAGCCCGGCGAGGATTCCGCAGGTAGCGCCGAGGATGAGGGCGGTGAGAATCTCGCGCAGGATGAGGCGGCCGATGGTGCCCAGGGTGATGATGCCAAGCGCCATGCCCCGGACCACGATAGTCGCGGATTGCAGGCCGCTATTGCCGCTCATGGCACTGATGACGGGGATGAAGGCGGCGACACCGATGACTGTCTCAATGGTGATTGAGAAGCGCTTGATCACGAGCGCGGACAGGAAGGTACCCATGAGACAGACGGTGAGCCACGGTAGCCGGAGCCGGGCCACCCGAACGCTGGAAGCCGTCAGGAGAGTCTCGGCGCTGGTCCCGGCGAACTTGGAGACGTCCTCGCTGTGCTCCTCCTGGATCGCGTCGATGACATCGTCGACGGTGACCATGCCGAGCAGCCGCCCGTCGTCGTCGACGACGGGGACCCCGAGCAGGTCATACTTGTCGACAACCTGCACGAGTTCCTGTCTGTCCAGGTCCGGCGGCACCGAGACGACGTCGGCGACCATGACGTCGCCCAAAGCGGCATCCGGCGCTGCGGTGACGAGTTCGGGCATGCTGATAACGCCGATCAGGCGACGGCTGTCGTCGATGACGTACACGTAGGACAGCGTATCCGGCGGGACTTTTTGGCGCCTGATGTGAGTGACGAGGTCGTCAATGCGCAAGTCGGGCGGCGCCATGAGAATCTCGCTGGTCATTAGGCCGCCGGCCGTGTCGGTCTCGAACTGCATGAGCTCACGCAGCTCGACGGCCTCCTCCGCCGGGATACGCTCGAGCACGCGGTGCTTGCGTTCGTCATCGAGAAGATTGACGACGTTGGAGCCGACATCGGGGGGCATGGCGTCGATGATCTCGGCGAGTTCTTCGTCAGGCGTGGCCTCGGCGAGATCGGCGCCGATCTCGTCGTCGACCTCTTCAAGAACGATGCCGGCGTCATCGGTGGCGAGCAATGCGAAGATGGCCTCGCGCTCTTCCGATTCCAGTTCCCGCATGGCATAGGCGATGTCCATGGGGTGGTATCCGCTGATGAGGCCTTCAAGGGCGCCGCGCACATTGGAGCTGGTCGCCGCTTTGAGCGCTGCGGCGACCTCCTTGGCACTGCGAGCCTTCATGCTCTCATAGGCGGCGCGTGGGTCCTGGCGTTCCATCGCATTCCGATCAGTGTGGCCTGGGTCGCTACCAAGTTTCGTCGTGCACGTTCGCCATGGGCCCCGGCTGCTTCGGGTGTGCCGGGCCATCCGCGTAGCCGAGGCTCACGAGCGCCAGGACGCGGATGTGCTTGGGGATGTTCAGGGCGCTGCAAACGTAGTCCTCGCGGCTCATATCGCCACCATCGGCTCCCCGACACCCGATCCAGCAGGTACC
Organism: Candidatus Zipacnadia bacterium; assembly: GCA_029821745.1. Taxonomy (GTDB): domain Bacteria; phylum Armatimonadota; class Zipacnadia; order Zipacnadales; family JABUFB01; genus JALGSS01. The sequence continues at coordinate 10,546 of JALGSS010000056.1, read as the reverse complement.
CAGGCCCTGGTTGACGGCCTCGATCATCGCGTTTTCCACGGCCGCCGAGCAATCCTCGATCCACCAGTGCTCTGACTTCTCCGGGTCGCCGCAGAAGGCGAGGACAACCGGCGCGTCGGCGCAGAATCCGGCCCACTGGTGCACCTTGGCGAGATGAGCGCGCGTATCGGCGTCCCTGACGACGACCACGTGCCACGGGCGCACGTTGTTGGCGGTGGGCGCGTGGAACGCCGCTTCGATGATCTCGTTGATGACCTCATCGGCGACGGCATCGGGCTTGTAGCTTCGCACACTGACTCGGTCCCAGATTTGCTTAAGCATCGGGGTCACCCCTGTCGAGGGACTGCAGGCGAAGCAGCGCGGCCTTCGCTGCATCCGTCCGAATTTGTTTAAGGTCCTGCGTCACCTTGCGGATGAACTGGACTGTGCGCTTCGACGGGACGCGCGCCATGACAGACGCGAGGTCGTCGTCGGTGCCGTAGAGTGCGAACTGCACCATCAGCGCCTGGAGTTCACGGGGGCCCGCCTCCATGACGCGGTTGCGGAGCATGGGCAGGGCCGCGGCTGGCTTCTTGACGCTGACAATCGCGGCCGGCAGCGCGCTTCTCACGCGGTCGGTCTTCTCGGTGCCCCAGAGACGCAGAAGCGGCTTGTCACGGCGGATGTCTTTGATCTGCCCGAGCACGCGCACGAGGCGGGTACGGAACTCGTCGTCGGTCGTGTTGATCCGCTCCAGTATGGCCGGCATCGCGACCCGGCCCATCTTCACGAGAGCTGTTTCGCCGCGCATCTTGCCCCGGTTCGGCGGGGCAGGACACCCGGGCGCCTTGCCGGAGACGAAACAGACGAGAGGCATGGTCGCCATCTCGCCCATCCGCACGAAACCGTCAATGCCACGCCGCGCGGTGGCCTCGTCCTTGCTGAGCATCATCTTCATCAGATCGCACGGCTTCAGCGGCTGCGCGACTGCGCAGGCAACGCCGACGACCATGAGCGCGACAACCCATGGTCCGATCCTGAAACTACGCATGCTTGCCCACCTCCGCGGGAAGCCTTCACCGACGAGTGACCCGTCGGCAAGGCTCAACCCAGCTCTTGCCACAACTCCACAGTGAGTCCGTCGGGGTCCTGAACAAAGCAGATACGCGAGTTGAGGGCCGTATCGAAGGGCTCGGTCGTGACAGTTGCGCCGGCGGCCTTCAGCTTGGCGCACTCGGCATCGACGTCATCGCTGAGCAGGCACAGGTGCTTGTACCCGGCCTGCTTCGGCGGGGCCTCGACGAAGGCCTCGACCCCTTCGTCCTCCAGCAACTCGAGGCAGACGCCGTCGAGGTTAAGAAAGACGATACGGCGGCCCCGGTCTTCGAAATGGTATTCGGCAGTCTTCGTGAATCCCAAGAGCTCGCAGTAGAACTGCGTCGACTGGGCAGCGTCGGCAACTTCAACGGCAATGTGATGGATCTTGCTGGGCACGGTGATGCTCCTTATCTTCCTGCGCGCTCTTGCTCAATACGCCTCCTGAGCTCTTCCGCTTCGTGCGCATGAATGGCGTGCCAGCGGGCCTTCAGCTTCTCGGCGCGCTTGAGCCAATACTCGGGCACGACGCTCACGGTCCACCTCTGCAGCTCGGCGATACGCTGCATCAAGTGGTGGGTGAACTCCCGCCGCTCTTCTTTGCCGGCGCGCCCGCCATCTGAGCCCTGTGGGGGATCAATCGGCTTCCCGACGGTCAGGTAGACCGGGCACCGGTAGAGGCGTTTGGAGTGCAGCGGCAGGACGACGTCGGAGCCCCAGATGGCCATCGGGATGACGGGCACGTTGGATCTGGCAGCGACGAGCGCTGGGCCGCCCATTCCTGGTATAGGTTCGCCATCGGGACTACGGGTTCCCTCCGGGAACATCGCGACACGCTCTCCAGCATCCAGCAGCGTCGTGGCGATGCGGATGGCCTGCCGTCCGCCCTCCTCGCGGTCTACCGGGTACGAATAGGACTTGCGGATGAAGGGTCCCAGCAGTGGGATTCTGAACAGCGAGGCCTTCGCCATGAAACACACGCGCCCCAGGGCGGCCATGCCAACCAGCGGGGGATCAAGGTAGGAGATGTGATTGGCGCACAGGAGCGCCGGTTTCGACTCGCTCACGTACTCGCGCCCGGCCACGTAGAAGCCGCCCGTGGCTTCCAGAAGTGCGGGCCCGAAGACCCGGACGACCTGCTTGTAGTGCCAGGAAATCTTCTTGCCGGGGATCTCGATGTCCTGTGCCATGGGCCTCAGCCGTTCTCCTGTGCTCGTCGAACGATATTGACGAGATGCTCCACGACGTCGTCCTTCTCCATGTTGTCGGTCACGAACTCGATGGCATCGTCGGCCTTCTTGAGGGGGGCGACGGCGCGCGTACTGTCGCGCTCGTCGCGTGCCTTGATGTCCGCCAGTATCTCGTCGAAGTCGCGCTCGACGCCTCGCCCCCGCAACTGCTCTAGACGACGCCGGGCCCGCTCGGCCGGACTAGCCGTTAGGAACACCTTCACCTCGGCTTCGGGCAGCACGACAGTCCCGATGTCTCGGCCCTCCATGACCGTGCCCCCTGCGGTAGCCATGGCGCGCTGAGCGGCGACCAGATGCTCGCGGACGGCGGGAATTGCCGAGACGGGAGATGACAGGTTGCCCACCTCGCGTGTGCGGACGACTTCCGAGACGTCCTCCTCATCAACGAAGAGTCTCTGCTCGCCGTTTACGTCGCGGAACTCAAAGCCCAACTGCCCGGCGAGCCGGCCGATCTCAGCAGCATCGGTGTCGACGTCGAGGCCGGCCTTGAGCACGCGGTATGCCACGGCGCGGTACATAGCGCCGGTGTCGATGTAGATGTACCCCATGGCGCAGGCCACCGCCTTGGCGACACTGCTCTTGCCCGCGCCGGCAGGCCCGTCAATGGCTACCTGGACCTTGCGGGTCACGATTGCGCCTCCTCCACGTCGGCACCAATGCTACGCATGGCCCGCACGAAGCCCGGGAAGGATGTGTGGACATACTCAGCCCCGGTGATGGTCGTTTGTCCGTCAGCGATCAGTCCGGCTACTGCGAAACTCATAGCTATCCGATGATCGCCCTGTGAGTCAAGCGCGGCGTTGCGCAGTTCGGTCGGCCCATGGATGATCATGCCGTCGGGAAGCTCCTCGACGGTGGCTCCCATGGCCTCCAGACACCGGGCCGTGACCGCGAGCCGGTCAGACTCCTTGACGCGCAGTTCGGCGGCGTCGCGGATCTCGGTGGAGCCGTCGGCCTGAGTGGCAAGGACGGCCAGCAGCGGAAGCTCGTCAATGAGTGACGGGATCTCGTCGCCGGCGATGCGCGTGGCCCGTAGAGCGCTTGTCCGGGCGCGGATGCTGCCGACAGTCTCCCCGGTTTGTGAAGTTTCATTCTCGCGGGTGATGTCGGCGCCCATTCGGTCGAGAACGGTCAGCAGGCCCGTGCGCGTTGGGTTGAGGAGAGTGTTATGCACGACGACCTGAGCAACGTCGCACAAGACGGCGGCGGCGATGAAGTACGCGCCCGATGACGTGTCGCCGGGCACGTTCACCAGGCGGCCTGAAAGCCTTGCCACGCCCGACACGCTGACTTCGCAGCCTTCGCGAGAGACGTCTGCTCCGAAGGCCGCGAGCATGCGCTCCGTGTGGTCACGTGAGAGAGCCGGCTCGACGACTCGGGTTGTCCCCCCTGCATACAGACCGGCCAGCAGCACCGCGGACTTGACCTGGGCGCTGGCGACAAGGCTATGGTACTCAATGGGCCTCGGTTTTCCTCCGTGGACAGTGACGGGCGGCGCGCACTTCTCGCCTTGTCCCTCGACGCGAATGCCCATCTGCCCGAGTGGGACGGCGATGCGGTCCATGGGACGCTTGCTGAGGGATGCGTCGCCGACGAGGGTGGTCGAGAACCCCTGGCCGGCGAGGACCCCCATGAGCAGTCGCAGGCCGGTGCCCGAGTTTCCCATGTCAAGCTGATTCGGCGGTGGCTGAAGTCCCCTGAGGCCGACACCATGAACCCGCATCTCGGGCGTACCGAGACCATCGATCCGCACACCCATGGCTGCGAGGGCGCGAGCCGTGTTGAGCGTGTCCTCGCCCTGCAAGAACCCGGTTACCTGCGTGTCTCCCTCGGCGATGGCGCCAAGGATGACGGCGCGGTGCGAGATAGATTTGTCGCCGGCGGGAGTGATTTCGCCGGCGAGTGCGCGGCTTGGGCTCACTCGGAGGACGCTCACTGGTCGTTCAGCCCCTCGCGGAACTCGCGAGCTTCATCGAGCAGCGCGCAGAGGGCGTCTCCGTCCGCGTCGGCCATCGCCTGCAGGAACGCATCGATGCGGGCGCGGAATGCCTCGAGTGGCGGGCGAATATTGTCGCGATTGTCCAGGAAGATGTCGCGCCAGACATCGGAGGGCCCGGCTGCCACACGTGTGGTGTCGCGCAGTCCGGTGCCGGAGAACAGGCGCAGGTCGCCGGACCGTGGGGCAAGGTCTGCTAATGCGCCGGAAAGGGCTGCTGCGAGCAGGTGCGGCAGGTGGCTGGTGGCGGCAACCAATTGGTCGTGCTGGTCGGCGTCGCAGATGATGACCCTGGCCCCGATTCCGGCGATGAACTTGCGCAGCCAGTCGAGCCGGTCGGCCGGGGTGTCCGGAGCTGATGTGAGGATGTAGGTGCGGTCAATGAACAGGTCGGCGGTTGCTGCCGAGGGGCCGGACTGCTCTGAGCCCGCCACGGGGTGCCCGCCGATGAACACGCAATGGCCGGCGAGGAGTGCGTTCGCGTGAGCCATGACGCTGACTTTGGTGCTGCCCGCGTCGGTGACGAGAGTGTCCGAAGACAGGTGCGGGGCGATGGCGCGCATAATAGGTTCGGTGGCGCCGACGGGGGCTGAGATGTAGACGAGATCGGCCCCGCGGACGGCGGTGGCAGCATCGTCGGTGACCTCATCGGCGGCCCCGCACTCGAGGGCCGCGTCGCGCGTGTGCTGGGAACGCGCGACGCCTACGACGTGCCGCACGAGTCGGCGCTCCTTCGCGGCAAGGGCGAAGGAGCCCCCGATAAGCCCGATGCCGATTACCGCCAGGCGGTCAACTGCCATTGGCGCACCATTCACAGGGAACGCCCGACGGCCTCAGCAACTCTCCTGACATCTTCCATCAGGCGCTTGAATTTCTTGGGGGTGAGGGACTGCGGGCCGTCGGACAAGGCTCGGTCGGGGTGCGGATGGACTTCGATCATGAGGCCGTCGGCACCGGCGGCCACAGCAGCCAGGGCCATTGGCGGCACCAATTGGTGCTGGCCGGTTGCATGGCTCGGGTCGACGATGACGGGCAGATGGGTCTCCTGCCGGGCCCAGGCCATGATGGACAGGTCGAGCGTGTTCCGGGTCTCGGTCTCGAAGGTCCGGATGCCTCGCTCGCACAGGATGATATTCAGATTCCCGCTGGAGGCGATGTACTCCGCCGCGCGGAGCCATTCCTGGCCGGTGGCCGCGAGGCCGCGCTTCAGGATGACCGGCTTGCTGACCTTGCCGACCTCCTTGAGCAGATCGAAGTTGGCCATGTTGCGGGTGCCGATCTGCAGGCCGTCCGCTTTCTCGGCGACCAGCTCAACTTGTCGCACGTCCATGACTTCGGTCACGAAGGGCAGGCCGGTGGCCTCCCGGGTTTCGACGAGAAGGTCGATGCCCTCCTCACCCAACCCCTGGAAGGAGTAGGGGGATGTGCGGGGCTTGAAGGCGCCGCCGCGGAAGACTGTGGCTCCCGCTTCCTTGACCGCCTTGGCCGCCTGCAGAAGCTGCTCGCGGTTCTCGACGGCACAGGGCCCCGCAATGATGGAGAGCTCGTTGCCTCGGAATGCGGCATCGCCTATGCGAACGGGAACCGGCGTGCGGTCCACTTCATGACTAACGAGCTTGTATGGGCGGAGGATCGGGACGACGCGCTCGACCATGGGGAGCGTACTGAGCTGCTCCGCCACGGCCTCTTTCTCGCTTTCGTGGGCGCCGATGGCCCCGATGACGATTCTCTCGACGCCGCGGGATACATGGTGACCGTACCCGCGCTGGTCGAGGCGCGCGATAACCTCCTGGATCTGGTCTTCGGTGGCGGCGGGCGCCATGACGATGATCATCTGATACTGCCTCCGTCGGTGTGGGCCCGACTCTCAGACCGCGCCACGCTCTCCGGCGCGGCGTTTGCTGGTATTCTGGTGCCGGTTCACGCGCTTGATCGCATCTCGTGGACAGCGCGGTTGTACGCGAGCAATGTACCGGCGGGTCGAGACGCGAATGCCGCCGGCTACTTCCCGAGCACTTCGCCCAACGCCGCGATGAAGTGCTGGTTTTCGTCCGGGGTGCCGATCGTGACGCGGATCCATTCGTCGAAACCGAAGATGTCACCCGTTCTTACGGTGACCCCGCGGCGCATGAGCTGGTCGAAGCATTCCTTGGAGTCCATGCCGACCTCTACGAAGATGAAGTTGGCTTCGGTCGGCTGGTACTCAAGGCCCATCCTGTCGAACTCACCGTACAGGTAGGCCTTGCCGGCTTCGTTGTTGTCGACCGCTCGCTTCACCTGGCCGGGGTCGCCAAGGCTTGCCTGAGCGGCCACAAGCGAGATGAGACCGGCATTGAAGGGCTCGCACGTGAGCTTGACGGCCCTGGCGACGTCGGGGTGCGCGAAGCCGTACCCAATGCGCAGGCCCGCCAGCGCGTACGCCTTGCTGAAGGTGCGCAAGGTGATGGTGAGAAGCCCGTCCCGCGCGTACTGCAAGGTCTCCGCGTAGTCGGGAGACTGGACATACTCGAAATAAGCCTCGTCGAAGGCGACCATGCAGTGATCCGGGACGCGAGCCATGAACTCGTCGACCTGCTCCCGTGTGAGGATCGTACCCGTCGGGTTGCACGGGTTCGCGACGAAGATGAGCTTGGTCTTGTCGGTGATTGCCGCAGACATGGCGTCGAGGTCATGGTCCATCCCTCGCGGGCCGGTCGACGGCACCTTGACGTGGGTGCAGTCCATGACCGTGGCCGTGAACGGGTACAAGGCAAAGGGAGGCGTGGAGTAGATGACCTCGTCTCCCGGGTTGAGCAGGGAAGTGCCGAGCATGTGGATGATCTCATCCGAGCCGCGGCCGATGATGATGCCCTCGGGATCGAAGTCATGCAACTCGCCGAGAGCAGCGCGCAGATCCGCCCAAGTGGGATCCGGGTAGATGTAGACGTTCTCGATCTCCGCCCTCATCGCCTCGACAGCTTTCGGCGAGGGCCCCAGGGGGTTCTCATTGGAGGCAAGCTTGGTCACGCGCGTGATGCCAAGCTCCTCCATCACTTCCTTCGAGGACTTGCCCGGAGAATACGGCGTGATGCCCTTAACGTTCTCGCGAACCAGCTTCCAGATGTCCGGCAAACCATTCACTCTCTCACTGGGGATTGCTACGCTGCTATTTGTATCACAAAAGGTCCATGCTGACAATTCGCGCCCAGGACGCGGGCACTGCGCGTGCTGGAGGTCCGCTTGCCGGACGCCAGAACGTGAAGCCTGGCCGGGCACTGCGACGGTAGGCCACGAGTGTGTGGTCCGCGAGCCGGTGGGAGGCCGTGTGCTTTGTAGACTGGGGACGCAGGAACGGTCAGCCGACATGCCGGGCCCGAGTTGGGGGGGGCGCGCGCAAGCTGGAATGCCCGGGGGCCGCTAACCGGCCCCCGGGCAATACCTCGTCTCCCGTTCCGAGGGACAGGGCGAACGGGCGGGGCTTCAGCGCGGCACGAGCCCGTGCTTACCGCGAACGGACTACCAGCGCTCCTCGACTTCGGCTGCGGGGCTCTCCGCCGCCTCGGTGACGACAACGTTGGCTGCCCGCGGGCCCTTGTCACTCTCTTCGATATCGAACTCCACGAGAGAGTTCTCGGTGAGGGAACGGTAGCCCTCACCGGTGATGGAGCTGTAGTGCACGAAGACGTCATCGCCGTCCTCGCGTTCGATGAACCCGAATCCCTTTGCGTCGTTGAACCATTTCACGCGGCCACTTGCCATGACTGTTCCTCCCTGCGGCTGGCTGTTGAGTCGCGTCCTTCGTGCTGCCGGTCCGGGCCTGCATGGAGGTAAGCCATGTGCGACCCATGATAGCAACATCGGGGACGTGCCGAACATCGTGACACGCCACCAGCCCTGTGGGTCCGTCAGCGTCTGCGCCGGGAGCTGCCCCGGCACCATCAACACTACACGAACACATCGGCGGCGCTGGCGTGAGGCATCTGCGGGGGGCGTTTCGACGCACGTAGCCTATCGACCTCGTAGTATTTTCCTAAAATTGCAGGGTATTTTTTGTGACTACGCTCCAGGCCGCGAGGAGTGCCGGCGGCAAGGGATAGCGCGTAGCCAGGGAGAATAGACCAGGACGCGTGTCGGCTTCGCGAAGGTATCCATTACCGTCTGAGGATGTGACCCAGTGGGAGTTTTCGCACGTGTTGACGGCAAGGCCCGAGACGAGAACGATGACCGACTGAACGTCCTGGTCTTCGGAGCGCACCCCGACGACTGCGACCTGCGGTTCGGTGGCGCGGCGATGAAGTACCGCGCGTTGGGGCATCGAGTGCGGTTCGTGTCGATGACCAACGGTGACACGGGGCATTACTGCGAGGGGGGCGGCGCGCTGGCCAAGCGACGCTATGCGGAAGCCCAGGCCTCCGGGGCGATCGCGGACATCGAGTACCAGGTGCTGGACGTGCACAACGGCGAACTGGAGCCCAGCGTGCTGATGCGCAAGTGGGTGATCCAGATCATGCGCGAATTCCAAGCAGACATCGTGCTGTGCCACCGGCCCAACGACTATCATCCCGACCACCGGGCTGTGGGCATCCTGGTCCACGACGCCGCCTATACGGTGACTGTGCCGAACGTGGCCCCGCTGACACCGCATCTTGAGCGGGCACCGGTCGTGGGGCACTTGTACGACAATTTCAAGTTGCCGAACCCATATGTCGCGACGGTGGCGATCGATACGGACGATGTGTTCGAGCGGAAGATCGACATGGCGCATTGCCACGTGTCGCAGATGTACGAGTGGCTGCCCTTCAACGGCGCCTACCTGGAGGATGTGCCGGAGAGCGATGAACAGCGGCGCGAGTGGCTGATGCCCAGGATGCGGACCCGTTTCGAGTCTCTGGCCGATAGCGTGCGAGACTGCCTGATCAAGTGGTATGGCCCGGAGCGCGGGGCGGAGATCCGCACGGCGGAGAGCGTCAGCATTTCTCAGTACGGGCGGGTGCCTTCAGAGGATGAACTGCCCACGCTCTTCCCGTTCTTCGGATAGGACCCACGTGAAGTCCGAGCGCCCCGGGAGTGAGAAAGCCCGGGCCGTTTTGCTGCCGGCGGAATCCTGGCCATGTTGCGCGCGTCCGCGGGGCCCCGCCGATTGTGCGACATCGGCACCCCACGGCTAGCATTTGTAGGCACGGTGAATCCGGACGGTGTCTAGCCGCGGGGTGGTCGCGCCGTGCAGCGACCGGAGAATCTAGCCGCGGGGTGGTCGCGCCGTGCAGCGACCGGAGAATCTAGCCGCGGGGTGGTCGCGCCGTGCAGCGACCGGAGAATCTAGCTGCGGGGTGGTCGCGCCGTGCAGCGACCGGGGCCCCGCAGGTCTGTAACGCCGATGTATGGTTAGTTCGCGTTTCCCAACACAATCGAGTCAATGACGCGGCGCTCTCCGGCAGAGCGCCGCGTCGGGTTGATACTAAGTGATCGTCGAAAGACAGGATGCCCTTACGGCGAGGGCACGTCGGACAGGTCCCACCAGGAGTCTGATGGCTGCTTGCCGGTGTTCCCAAGTTGACCTGGGAACGGGTGCCCGCTGCCCATGTACTTGACGTGTCCGTCCATGAACCCGTAGTTGCGGCCGCCATTGTGGCCCAAGGTCTTCTCGTAGCCGGCCGCCTGATCCTGGGTCGGGCAGTGGTTGCTGTAGGCCGTGTTCACCGGGTTGACGCGCCAGTCGTTGCGGCACGCGTCGGCGAAGACGATCTTTTCCGCCGGGCGCGGGACCCGGGCGAGTTCCACGCCGTTCATCCAGGCGCAGTTGATCCCGTAGCCCCAGCGGCGCAGTGCGACCCCGCTGCCGATGGACTGGGTCTTGCGGCTAGGGCACAACCACAACTGGTCATTCTTGATGTAGGGGTTGAGCACGTCGCCGTACTTGATGCCGCTGCCCCATGGGCTGCCGTCACCCGTAGCCGGGTTGACGATCCAGCACCGGTTCGCAAGCTCGTCGTAGTCCTGAGCATACATGATCCAGGAGAGCATGATCTGCTTGAGATTCGACTGACAACTTGCCTGACGTGCCTTCTCGCGAGCTCTGGCGAACACCGGGAACAGGATCGCCGCCAGGATGGCGATGATGGCGATGACAACCAGCAACTCGATCAACGTGAACCCTCTTCGCATGTACATTCACCGTCCTTACGAAATAGTAGTGTTACCGTGTTGTTTCGACGCCGGAGCGGCACACTCCTTCACGCGTTCCGAT
>JALGSS010000826.1 GCA_029821745.1 Candidatus Zipacnadia bacterium | reverse complement strand
CGTAATCGCCCCGTAGCGCAACCCTCGGCGCGCCGGAGAGGCAATGGTCACTCCCCGTTCCGCGCAATCCAGCCAGTACGCTTCCGATCCGTGTCCGCGCAGCTCCTTCCACGGAATGTCCGTCGCCGCAGCGCCGTTGCCCGGGGTGATGAACAGGCGCGGGTCACCGGAATCCGCCTCCAGCGCGGGGGTCTCGCATGAGATTCCGCAGCGGGCATCAAGCTGCTTGACGAGGTACTCGCGCACGGGCTCGACCTGATCCGCCGGGCCGAAGGCGCGCACGGTCAGTGCCCCCGGCAGCGCGAACGCGGGTCCGTCAACGGTGAGAAACTGTTTCGGTGAGGGCAGCAGGTCCAGGTGGGGTGCAGCGTGGCATCGGGCGTCTTGAGGGTGAGGGTAAGTTGCGCCGGGCCCGCGGAGTTCTCCGGGATCGGCATCGCGATCAGCCCGTCGTCCTCTGGCGGGTCGGCGATGCTCTGCTCCCCCCGGGTGACATCCCCGCCGGTCCACTGAATCTCAACACTTGCCGTCGCGGCCTGACCGACTTGCCCCGCGTCGAAGCTCACCACCACATCGGACGGCCCCCGCGCCAGCGAGGGCACGACCTGCACCGGGCCCGCAACCTTCTCGCGCTCCAGGGGGACGGGAACGCGAGCAGCCTCCAGCGCCACGTGATCGATGCCGATGCTGCGGGTGCCGGTGCCGACGAACAGCAGGCGCCGGATCTTCGCCGGGTTGAAGCGCACCTTCTCGCGATTCCAGAAGGTGCGGATATCCAGGGAGTGCCGCTGCCAGGTGGTGTTGTCGATGGGCACCCGCCGCGAGTAGCCCAGTTCGCCCCCGTCCGGGCCCTCGCAGAGCACCTGCAGGCTCAGGTTCGTCTGGCTGCCGTCGCCTTTGAGCCAGAAGGAGATGATCGTGCAGCCCCATTCGCGCCACGGGGCATCCTCGGGCAGGAACGGGCTGACGATGCTCCCACTGCCGGGCACATCCTCCCACGCGGCGACGAGTCCGGGCCCGTACTTGCCCTCGCCGGGCTGCACGCCGGCTTTGCCGCCGCTCCACGGGTTGGCCCACCAGCCCCCTATGCCTTCATCGAAGTCCCAGAGCACGACGCGACCCTCGGGCTGAGCGAGGGTAATAGCACACAGCAAGCAGGCGACGAGACAGAGGAACCGGCGCATAACAAGAGCCTCCTATTCCGGGTATCCCGACTGCACGGGCCCTTCGACATGAGGCAGGGGGTGTCCTGCCCCCCGGAAGGTCCCCTTCCCGCTCTCACCGAATGAGACCACTATCCTGGTTGTATTGAGGAACTGTGGATGCATGGCCGTGGGGTGTCACGGTGTGTGTGACGGGGCCCCACGGAGCCCGTGAGGTGCCTTGCACGGGGCCCCGTCACACACACCGTGACACCCCGTGCCCATGAATGGCGTTTTTCAACACAACCTCCTTACAGTGCCCATCCGCCCTCAGCGAGGTGCCCCATGGCCGAGGACACGGGCCGGCAGGCGTCCTACCCCTCCGGCGAAGACATCATGGACCCCCGGGTCTATGAGCGGTGTATGACCGCGCTCAACCACGAGGAGCCGGATCGCGTCCCCATCTGGGACTTGGTTGATTCCTGGCCCACGTATCAGCATTTCGCCCCCGGGGAGACAGACCCCGTCGTCGCCACCGCGAAGGTCTTCAATGGCCTGGGGATCGACATGTGCCGGTCCATCTACATGCCCCAGCCGCCCGAGGCCGAGGGCGCGGAGCATGACCATGGCAGCTCCGTCACGAAAGTCTCCGGACAGACCCACTGGATGGTCGAGTACCCCATCAAGACCCCCGAGGATATCGCGAACTGGGATTGCCCCCCTATCACCGAGGAGCAGGCGCGGGATGAAGTCGCCGGGTGGGTCAGGGCGCGCGACGCGATGGCCCCGCAGACGATGCTGGTGCCGTGCCAGGGCATGGGCTTCCACGCGGCCTACGGGATGATGGGCCTGACGCTGTTCTCGTACGCGCTCTACGACCAGCGCGAGCACATTGAGCGAATCATCGACAACCTCAACCAACGGTATACTCAGGTTGCGCGCGCCTACGCCGAGGCGCAGGTCTGCCCGATGCACTTCATCGGCGACGACATCGCGTATAAGAACCGGACCCTGGTGTCGATGGAGACCCTTGAGGAGTTGTTCTTCCCGTACCTGACGCGGATGTGTGAGCCCCTGGTCAATGCAGGGATCGAGGTCATCTACCACACCGACGGGTATGTGATGGATATCATTGACGGCTTGCTCGACGCGGGCGTAACGGGACTCAATCCGCTGGAGCCATTGGCGGGCAATGACATCGCGGCTATGAAGAAGCGATACGGGGACAATCTGGTGCTGGTGGGCGGAATGGACTGCTCGCAACTGCTGCCCCTGGGGACAGTGCGGGATGTGCGGGAGGGCGTGAAGCAACTGCTGCGGGACGCGGGCCATGGCGGCGGATTGTTCATCGGCTCATCATCGGAGGTCGTGCCCGCGACGCCGGTGGAGAACATCTTCGCGTTCTATGAAGCCTGCCACGACTTCGGGCGCTACCCCTTGAGAGTGTGACGGCGGACTCGGCCCCGGCAGGCTTCGGCACTCACCCCGGCGAATCACTTGAATGGTGTTTGGTGTTGACCCTTGGTTCTGTGCGGAGGTCGTCCCATGAATGTCCTTGTCATCGCTCTGGATACCCAGCGCCGCGATCACTTGAGCTCCTACGGCTATCCCCGCAAGACTTGCCCGACCTTCGATGCTCTCGCCGCGGATGGCGTGGTGTTCGAAAACTGCGTCACCAATACCGCCCACACGATGCCCACCTTCACCACGATGATCACCGGCCAGGACCCCAGCAGCCATGGCATCGTGGGGACGCTGTTCAGCCATCCCAATGAGCCCGACCAGCGCCTCGATGATACCCAGCCCGTCCTCGCCGAGATGATGCGCGGCGAAGGCTTCGTC
>JALGSS010000825.1 GCA_029821745.1 Candidatus Zipacnadia bacterium | reverse complement strand
TCCCGCTTGAAGTGGACCCGGCATCGCTGCCAACAGACGCCCTGAAAGTGACGCCGCAGCGCCGCCACGATCCCGCCGTGCGCGTCGCTGGTCACCAGACGCAGCCCTTGCAGGCCCCGATCCTTCAACTGCCGGAACAACTCGCCCCAGGTCGCCTCGCTTTCGCTGTCGCCCACACGCCAGTCCAACACCTCCCGCCGGCCTTCACTGGTGAAACCCACCGCCACCAGCACCGCTTGGCTGACCACCCGACCGTCCACCCGAACCTTCTCGTACCGCGCGTCGATGTGCAGGTACGGGTACGCCGTCTCTTCCAGCCGTCGATGCCGAAACACCACCAGCTTCTCGTCCAACTCCTGGGCCACCCGGCTGACCGTCATGCTGGAGATCTCCCCCGCGCACATCGCCTCCAGCACCGACCGCACGTTGCGCGTACTGACCCCCTGGAAGTACATCTCCGCACACGCCACCAGCAACGCCCGCTCGCTCCGCTGCCACTTGCCAAACATCGACGGGTGGTACGGCTCGCAGGCCCGCACCTGGGGAACCTCCAACGCCAACTCCCCCACACGCGTCTTCAACCGGCGCGGCTTGGTGCCATTGCGGCAGCCCTGCCGTTGCGGACTCCGCTGGTGCGGCTCGGCCCCCACGTGCTGGGCCACTTCCGCCGCCATCGCCTGCCCCAGCAGATGCTCCAACAGCCGCTTCGCCCCGTCTGGATCCGAAAACACCTCTTGCAACAACCGTCCCAGCACATCATCATTTCCGTGGGCCATCGTCTTGTCTCCTTGATCAAAAGTCTTCCTGAACATACTCTTGATCGAGACAAACGGTGGCCCTTCATGAATTTACAGAAGGTATGTTACACTTCCCCCGTTGCGTTCCGAAGCTCGATCTGGCGCTGCCAGAAGCCTGATAAGCTCGATCAGCGGGGATTCCTCGCAGAGCTTTCCGCACCACGATGACACGCCCCTCGGGCGTCCAAGCAAGTCATACGCATCGGCGAAGAACTCGGCGTCAGCGAAGTCGTTCGTGCCTTCTTGCAGGACCAATCCCATGGGATCGTTCGGAATGAAATGGTGGTTTGGCCATTCATACGTAGCCTTGATGAGCTTCAAGATCCGCTCAGTGAGATCGGGTTCCAGCGGCGTCCCCTGCCATTGCCATGAGGGATACTCCCTCCTCGCTAGCAGTTGTGCGCGAACCGCCATCCGATTGGCTGACTCCTCCCACCAGACCAAGCCGCAGGTCCGGTACAGGCGGTTCCAGAGACGATTCCGTTTCTCGGTATTGGCACGATCCACTTCCGCGATCTCAGACGCCGTCGCGGGGCGCAACGGGCTGTATCCCATCGCCGCGTCCTTTCCAGAAAGCACCCGCGCCTCAGTGGCCGAGGAACAGGGCCTTGACGCTCTCCGACTCCCGTTGCGACTTCGGTGTGCCGGGATTCTTGATCACCTCGATTCGGAGAATCCGATCCGTGTCCCTGTTGACGGCGATCACGAGGTTCCGACCGTCCTTCAACGCATAGCAGTAGATTCTCTCGGCATAGCTCGCCGGCGCGACTGAGAGCACCACCTCCTTCGCACCGACCGACACGAGCACGGCCTTGGCCCTTGCGAAAGCCATCCCCACAGAAACCGAGGTGGTCCGCGGCTGCGTAGTGACGTTGGACCGCTCCTGTTCAAGCCTCCGCAGCTTCGCCAGGAGTGGGTCCAAATAGCGCTTCTTGTCGTCCTTGCCCGGAAACCCGATCTTGCGTTCGCGTCGGACAGCCCAGCGCAGCGCCTCGATCTGCATGTCCCTAAGGGATTGGTGTCGGTGTTCCATCCACCATTTGCGCATGCCCTCCTGCGTATACCACCATTCCTTGCAGTACTGCGAGAAGTAACCATGATGGCCGTGACCCGCGCGGCCCTTGTACGTCATGCCAGCCAAGTCCACCTGGTTACGGATGATCATGAAGCAGACTTCTCCGACGGAGAAGCCCCGAAGGATCGCCGTGTAGAAGGACAGGGAGTATCCCTCGTCGTTGACATGCTCGATGAGTATCGGAAACGCGTCCTTCCCGAGGACAATGAGTTTCTTGCGGGCGATCTCGACCTTCTCCTGGACGTCGTCATCGTAGTCATCTGGGAACGATTCGCGGTGATGGTTGTTCGGATTCGGATTGCGGTTCGGCGAGCGGAGTTGAGCGATCAGGGCCTCGACCTTCCGGCGATACTCGGCAGCGGCGTCGGTCTCTGTGGGAAGTGCCTCCATCGAGACCGGGGTTTGAGAACACCCCGCGATCAACAGGGCCAGCGGGGCCAGAGTCCAAACCCAACATTGTGTCTTCATGGGATTCCCCTTCATGAAACCTGACCCGTGACTCGTGTCGTCAGCAGGATATCACCTGTTGGACGCACGAGTAAGCGTGTTCTTCGAGCCCTTCTTCATCCGGCATGGCCGCGAGCGGCCATGGCACCCGAAGGGCCGAATGTCAACCGCTGTACGGGCGCCATCGACCGCGGCGGCGGTCCCAGCGGAGGAGGCGGGCGGACCAGCGGCCGGCGGGGTCGAGGGAGAGGTGAGCGAAGGTGAAGGAACTGCCCGGGCCGTTGGGGTCGGGGCCGGAACGGTA
>JALGSS010000824.1 GCA_029821745.1 Candidatus Zipacnadia bacterium | reverse complement strand
GATGGGCCTCATCGACATGACCATCGCCCAGGAGGGCAATTTCCCGGGCGCGGGCGGCATCCCGGTGCCGATGGGTCTGCTCGTGGCGAGTGGAGACATCGTCGCCGCCGACGCCACCACGGCGCGGCTGATGGGCTACGATCCGGAGGACATCTGGATGATCCGTTCGGCGGCTTTGCGGGAGAAGGGTGTGATGGCCGAGGACGCCATCGAGATCGTCGGCGAGAAGATCGAGGAAGTCGGCCGCCAACTCACGGGAGTCGTCTTCGACCCGGAGGAATTCGGCGACGCGGTGAACTGGATCGTGGACACACGCTGCCCCTATTGCATCCGGGACGCGGTGTCCTTCCTGCGCCAGGATGCGGGGAAGAAGCTTCTCGAGGACGTGGGCACGCTCAACATCATCGCGGGCCCGGTGCGTGACCCGGAGGTCGACAATGACTTCCCCACGCTGATCATCGGCAACTGCAACGCGTGGATGATGAACGAGGGGCATTTCGTGCAGGGCTGCCCGCCGGCGGTGTTCCACATCGCAGCCCAGGCGGAGAACATCAACGGGGGCTAGTCTGCGGCCCGGTGCTCTTCCCCATGACGAGCGACCGCATGCCTCGGGCCAATGCCGCCCGCAATCCGGCCTCTCCTGACGGCAAGCCCCAGTGGCAGCAGCGCACACCGTGCGCTGCTGCCATATGACCTCGGCAGGACACACACAGTCTCCCGTGGAATGACTCCCCTATGAAGCCTGATTCTTGTAACCGGCGGACCGACCGGAGGAGGACCACCGGCTGTCCGTGGCTTGGGAGTGACTTTGCTATGCGTTGGTGCAATCTGCTTGCAGGTGTCGTTGTCATCGCGGTGGCCGGATGCACCGTGTGGGCGCAGGAACCGATCGTGAAGAACCCCTCCTTCGAGGAGGGTGACGCCGGACCGACGGGCTGGGTCCTGTCCGAAGAACCCGGCACGTGGGAAGCCGTCGGCCACACCGGCAGTCGCTGCGTGAGCGTCGGAGGAGAGGAGTCGGCTGAAGCCAATAGCTGGCGGCAGGACAACATCCCCGTTCTCCCCTCTACCGTGTACCGATTCTCGTTCTTTGCGCGCACGGCTGCGGAGACAACAGGCGGCTGCATCGTCTCGGGGCCGGACTTCTGCAACAACGACACGAACGTCGACCAGGAATGGGCGCAGCGGTCCCGCGTCTTCATCACCAAGCCCGGCCGGCAGTCGATGTCCATGCGCTTCGGGCAGTGGCACAAGAGCGGGAAGGTCTTCTTTGATGACGTCACCGTGAGGCCGACTCTGGCCGTCCACCGGACCGTCGGCGGGCTGACTCTGGGTGAAGGTGAGAAGACTGAGGGCGCCGCGTATGCGTTTGCCGCTCCCCTCGCCGCCGAAGGCTCCAACTACTCCCGGCCTCTCGTTGACTTCACCGCCGCGTTCAACACGAACCGCTGGGTTTTCGGCCCGGGCAACTATGTCACCTACCGCCACGAGATCGCCGGGGCGCAGCAGACCCGCGCGAGCGTGAGCGTTCGCGTGGGCTACTATGCATCGGGCCACTGCATCGTGGAGGCAAGCGCCGACGGCGAGGAGTTCGTGCAGATCGGCCGCATCGGCGCCACCGAAACTGCTGACTGCGAGGTACCCGCCGCACTGCTCCCCGCGGAGGCGATCTACATCCGCCTGCGCAGCCCCGGAGAGGTGGAGCCCCGCGAAGATTCTCACCCGGGTTCCTTCCAGGTTGGTGGTTATGAGTATTCCGCGCAGCTCGGCCAGGCCGTGCCCGATCTCGTGGGCAGCACCCGCTACCTGGATATCCAGCAACGTGATCCGCGGGTCGTCGTGGCCATCGACGATCTCGGGAGCCTGATGCCCGGCAAGGGCAATGTGGCGAAGCTGCGTTTGCGCAACACCTCCGATGAGAGTGTCACCGTCATCGCCTCTCTGGGTCTGGCTCCCTATTCGATGGGGAAGCCCGGCGCTCCGGTCGAGTTCAGCCGGAATGTGACGATTCCGGCGGGCGCGGAAGCTCCCGTGTCGATCGCCTACGTGGTCGAGGGCGCGGGGGACTACAAGGCGGCGCTCGCCGTGGCCACGGGCGATGAGACCCTCTTCGCAACAACAACCGGCTTCACAGTGCCCAGCCTGTACGCATCCGGTTACGGCTACCCGGTCGCCTCGGACGACTCCTGCGACCTGTGGTGGTGTGAGGGCACGTACAAGGTGAGCCGCGAGCGTCCGCCCGTGATTGCGGAGGGCAACGGCGTGCAGCCGATCCGGATCGCCGCCGCACGGAACGAGTTCGAACCGGCCCAGCTTGTCCTCCGACCGAAGGCCGCCATCAAGAGCCTCACAGCGCAGGCATCCGACCTGGTGGGCCCGGGCAAAGCGAAGATCGACGCCGAGAACCTCGACCTGTGCTACGTCTGGTACCACCACGTTCAGCGCGCCACGGACCAGGCGGGGCGACCTCGAAGCCGGGCAGAACCAACCGCTCTGGCTCACGGTCAAGGTGCCGAAGGGGTCGTCTCCCGGTCAGTACAAGGGCACCATCTCCCTCCAGGCCGACGGGTGGTCCCGCGAGGTGCCCGTCCAACTGCGTGTGTGGAACTTCACGCTCCCGGATGCCCCCAGTGTTGAGGCCGGTTTCGGTCTCGGCCCTGGCAGCATCTGGCAGTACCAGAACATCGCCGGCGCCACCGATCGGGAGAAAGTCTGGGACCTGTACATGCAGAACTTCCGCGACCATCGCCTCGCCCCCTACAGCTTCTGGCTCAAGGGCATCGACGTCCGCTACACGGGGTTCGAATGGACCGGCGGGAAGGTG
>JALGSS010000055.1 GCA_029821745.1 Candidatus Zipacnadia bacterium | reverse complement strand
AGCTACGATAACTACTGCCTGCTCAAGGACGGCACGGACCGGGGGGACTACTTCGAAAACCTGGGCCTGATCCGCGAGTATGGCCTGCGCTACGGCGTCCCGCAGTGGAACATCGTTCTCTCCATCCCCCTGCCGAACTGCCGAGACCCGAAGGCCTCCGAGATGCGCTGGCAGGCCTACACGTCCCTCGCCTACGGCATGAAGGGTCTCATGTGGTTCACGTACTGGACCATGCCGGGATGGGAGGAGGAGTTCGGGGGCAACGCCATCGTCGACTGCAACGGCAAGCCCGCGCGTCTGTACCCGATTGTGAAGCAGATCAATGGTGAGGTCCGCACTCTCGGCAAGACACTGCTCGGCCTCACCTCCACAGGCGTCTACCACACCGGCGAGATCCCCCGGGGTGCCATGCGGCTCGGGGTGGATGCGCCGATCCAGCTTCCCGACGACCTGCTCATCGGGTTCTTCACCGATGCGGAGGGCGTCGAGTACGCGATGGTCGTCAACCGCGACCACGACAATCCTGTCGATGTCGAACTCAAGCTTAAGCCTCACGTCACGGGCCTCACGGAGATCAGCGCCATCGACGGTAGCGACATTCCGGTGACCGTCGCCGAGGGCAGCGCGGAGATGAGCCTTGAAGCGGGCGACGGCCGGCTCCTGCGCATCACCACGGACTTCGAGTACCCGGTATTGCCTCCCCCGTTGGCGGCCATTGACTTCCAGTTCGACGAGGATGGTGAGCTTGATGGCTGGGGCGGTTTCAACTCACTCGCCGATCCAGTAGTCGAAGGCGGCACGCTGACACTGACTTTCACGGGCAGCGACCCTCTGATGGTGCGCTCCTTCTTGAGCCTTGAGCCGGACCAGCACTCCCAGATCGTGGTGCGCATGAAGTTGGAAGGGTGCAATGCAGAGGGCCAGCTCTTCTGGACCACCAGCGAGGAGCCGCAGTTCTCGGACAACAAGTACCTGAACTTCCGGATCAGCCCGGACGGGGAGTGGCACGAGTACACGATCCCCGTCGCCACCCATGACCGCTGGAAGGGCAAGGCCATCCGGGCGATCCGTCTCGACCCGACAACAGGCGGCGCGCAGCCGGGATCCAAGGTCGAGATCGACTGGATCAAGGGAGATTGACTGATGCACAGTGCGGCCTCCCACACTCCGGAAACGCGAGAAGAGGGTACTGCGCATATGAGCACGCCCACGAACGGTGACCGCGCGCTTCTCATGCCTCGACTCTGGCACGCGGCCCATCTGCGACCCCTCGCCGCAGTTCTTGGTCTTCTGGTGCTGCTGACCGCATGCACGACCGCCGATACCGACAAGCCCCAGGCCGATGACTGGCCGTGGGCGGAGTATGGCATCCCGCATAGCACTGTCCCCACGTGCATCCCCACTGAGCGCACGGACTGGGCAAGCAGCTACCACACAGCCATGCTCCAGCGCGAGCCGCGGGAGAACCTGCAGGTGGTGTTCCTCGGCGACTCGATCACGATGATGTGGCGCAACCAGTCCGGGTATGAGGGCGGCACGCCCGTCTGGCAGGAGTACTATGCCCCGCTGGGCGCGGCGAACCTGGGTATCTCCGGGGACAGGACGGAGCATATCCTCTGGCGCATTACGGCCGGGGGTGATCTCGACGATCTTAGCCCGAAGGTACTGGTGCTGCTCATCGGCATCAACAACCTGTTGCAGGGCAGCACGCCGGAGGACACCGCCGCGGGCGTCACGACCATCATCAACTACCTGCGCGTCAAGCTGCCCGAGACGCGCATCCTGCTCCTGGGCGTCTTCCCCTGCTGGGAGAAGCCCGACAACCCCATCCGCGAGCGCGTCCGACAGACCAATGCCATGATCTGCAAGCCGGCCGATACCCAGAGCGTCTTCTACCTGGACATCGGCCCGCGCTTTGTGGAGCCGGACGGCACGATCAAGCGCGAGAAGCTGCGCGATATGCTGCACCTGTCCGAGATCGGCTACGGCATCTGGGCGGAGGCCATGCAACCGTACCTGGATGACCTGCTGCACAACGAGGGCAAGGGCGATCTGTGGCAAAAGCCACCGACCGACGCTGCCCCATGATGGCGCCGGCCACGCCAGGTTGCGGCCCGACTCGCCGATACCGGAGGAGGCCCATGAACCAACGGGCGCTTTGCATAACGTTACTGCTGGCGTGCACCTTCGCGCCGGCCCAAACCGGTACGGGTGCCCTCGTGCCCGACAACGAAGGCTTCATCCGCGACTGGCTCATCGCCGGGCCATATCCGAACCAGCGCGCAGAACCTGAGCCGCTCGGATTCTCCGGCGACGTGCTGGCACACCTCGGCGGCGAGGCGAACGTCATCCCCTATCCGGGCATGACCGATGAGGCCACCTTCAAGGCAGATAAGGCGAGGCTCATCGCCGGGATCGGCTCGGTCAATGAGTGGGGCTTCAAGCAGACGCGCAAGTTCGCCGTCGAGTGGCAGGCACTTCATCACGAGGATGAGGATCCCGTCATCCCTCTCGATGACCGGTTCGGCGAGGTGCGCGACTGGCTGGTAGCCTTCGCCGCATGCTGGGTGAAGTCGCCGGCGGATCGCGCCGTGCAGTTCCGGGTCGGCAGCGACGACGGCTACAAGCTCTACGTGAACCATGAGCTTTTGGGAGGGACCACGCTCTCGCGCGCCGCCGCGAAAGACCAGAACATACATGCCGGGCGGTTACGCGAAGGCCTGAATTTGATCCTGCTCAAGATCACGGACCGCACCGGGGGCCATGCGTTCTGCCTTCGGATCACCGACCCCAAGGGCACGCCGTACAACGACATGACGGTTGCCCTCAGCCACCCGAGGCAAGCGTTGGCCGCGAAATGCGAGAACCTGGACGAGGTCGATGTACTCGACGGCGAGGGATTCGCGAAGATCCGGCTGGGCGCCGAGCCCCGCTTCCCCGGCACATTACCTCTGTCCATTATGCTTGGCCTCACCAGTGACAGAACCTGTCGCGTGCAGGTCCTCGCCACCGACGGCGGGGATCGAGAGGTTTACGGTGAAGCGTTCGAGGCGCCACTGACGACCAACAGAGCGCACCGGGTGCAGGCGAACGTGTCCGTGCAGCATCCCGGGGCAGCGCGGGTCGATGTGCTCATCCAGGACGAGGACGGCAAGGAGACGCTCGCGCACCTGACGCGCACGTTCGAGGTGCTGGACGCCGAGATACTGGCCCGGAAGAGGGATGCACTGCGACGTGACCTCGCTGAGCGCAAGCAGCGCAAGGCCCAGTTGGAGCAAGGCGCGGCCGAGATTGAGGCGCAGGTGGCTGAGAAGCGCGCGCAGATCACCGCTCAGTACGCGCGCATCGAGGAGCTGTATGACAAGCGACGCCGGGCGCTCGCGAAGCGCTATGGCGACGATGCGAAGTCCATTGATGAGCCCTTCGAGGCCGCGAGTACTCCCCGAGAGGCCCTGTGCCTTAACGGGGATGGCTGGGAGATTGTGGGAGCCAGGTACCTGAAAGGCTACGCGGTAGATGAGGACACGCCACCTACCGAGGGCTGGGAGCCCGCGTGGGTGCCGATGCTCGGGGTGGAGAAGTACTTCCGGGGCTACTACTTCCCCGCTCGGGGCGGGAAGGGCGCTTACAGCCCCACGAAGGTCGACAAGTGCGCGCCCGAGGGCTGGACGCTGTCCGACAGTCGCATCGGCGACGGTATCTGGTACCGGACCACGATCGATATCCCGAAGCGATGGCAAGATCGGCGCGTGTTGTTCACCACGGAGTATGCCGCCGACCGCGTCATCGTGTACCTCGACGGGAAACGATGCGGGTCCCACGATGGGTGGCCGGGGCGCATCGCCATTGAGCTCGAAGGCACAACACCGGGCGAGCACGAGCTGCTCGTGATGACCCGGCGGGCGAGGTCCTACGGCGATCGCACCCACATGATCAAGGTCTTCGGCCTGATGGGTGACGTGTTCCTGACGGCGACATCAGAGGTCAGCGTGGACGATACGTGGGTACTTACGAGTTGGCGGGACGCGACCATCGAGGGCCGCGTCGGGCTCCTGAACCGGGGCGACGAAACGCGGACGGTCACCGTCGACTGCGAGGCCGTACTGGACGGGCGAGTTCGGATCAATCTGGGAAGCGATGAGGCCGAACTGCGACCCGGCGTGCCTTCCGAGGTGCGCCTCAAGAGGCCCTGGACTGACCCTCAGGTCTGGGGCATCGGCGGCAAGTACGGGGACCCGACGCTGTACCACCTTGTCACCACGGTCCGAGACGAAACCGGGATTCTCGACCAGCATTTCACGCGCTTCGGCTTCCGCGAACTCTGGACCGAGGGCTTCCACTACTACCTGAACGGCAAGCGCCTGTTCATCCAGGGAGACAACACGGGGGGCCGGATCACATCCCGGCCTTACCAGGTGATCTGGCAGCACCTGATGCGACGCGAAGCCAACGTAAACGCGATCCGCATGCACTTCGAGTGGCAACAGGGGATGTACTCGCGCGTCGCCGACGAGCTCGGGATGCTGATCATCCCCCAGTGGTACGCTAATCTGAGCATCCCCGGCCGTGGGAAGTCCGAGCCCGCAAAGCAGAGATTGTCCGTCGAGGAGTTCCTCACCACGGACACCCACCGGGAGAACCTGCACGCCTACGCACGCTGGGTGAAGTGGCTCCGCAATCACCCCAGCGTCATTATGTACTCGACCGATAACGAGATCTTCACGCAAGCGTGGGACACGCCCGAGAAGCTCGAAGCCAACATCCGGAACGACCGGCTCGGGGCAATCTACGGGCGCTACGTGAGCCGGCTCGATCCGACCCGCCTGGTGACGCGCGACGGGGACGAGGGTACCTGGGGCAAGATGGGAAAGTGGGAGGAAGATCCGCCGGCGGAGATCGCCAACTACCACTACCCCGATTTCAACGTCTCCGGGCTTGTCGAGAACTGGGAATCACTCTACGGCAAGCCGGTCCTGTTCGGCGAGACTCTCTACTGTGCCTACGGAGCCTGGGACGGCTGGATCGACGCGATCCCCTCGCAGGTCGCCGCGAAGGCCCTCCGGTGTCGGCGTGTCTTGTCCACGTACCGGGACCTGGAGGTCTCGGGCTGGATCGGAATGGGCCCGGGCCTGGACTGCTTCACGGAGCTCAAGGAAGATGGTTCAGGCAACCCCTGGGGTGTGAGCCCCGCAGTGCGGGACGAGCACAAGGCGAATGGGGTGGTTGAGGAGCCGCGTCACTACCCGTATTTCCCGATCGCATGGCCCAGTCTGTCGGGCCAGGGCTTGAAGCCGGAGTTCCATCGTTTCCAGTCTCACTACGGACACGGATCGGTGAACGCGTATTTCGAGCAACGTCCGGTGTCCGTGCCCAACGCGGTAAACGCAGCCTACAAGGAGTCCACCCACCCGATGCCGCTCATGCCCCCGCGGCGCCCGACGGAGGTGTTGCTGACCGTCACCGATGGCGGGAAGCCGGTGGTGTCGGCGCCCCTTCTCCTGCGCCCCGAAGCAGGGCAGGCCGCCAGTCCCCAGGGCATGCGAACGGACGCCCGAGGGCAGGCGTGGTTTGTACTCGAGGAGCCCGGACGCTACGAGGCCTCGCTCGCGGACGGCGAGAAGACCTGGACCATCGATGTTGAGCCATTGCCCTTCAAGATGGAAGCCGGCTTCGGATACCTTCCCCGCGTAAGCCTGGAGGTGCAGCAATGAGAAAGTTCATGTGGATCGCGACAACAGCCGCAGTGCTCGTGGGGCTCGCCGGCATCACCTACGGCCAGAAGGCGTCCGGACCTGAGGACCCCGCCGCCGTGTACGCGCAGGTGCAGCAGCTTGAGGCTGAGATCGCCGCCGTGGATGAGGAGATCCGCGGAGTCGAGCACCGCGCCGAGCGGGCCCGGAAGGCGCTGGAGAACTACGAATTCGTGCAGGCCCGCAATGAGGAGACGCTCAAGCGCCTCGCGGACTGGGTTGAGAGCAAATGAGAGCGTCCCTGGTGGGGGCAACCTTCCTGATCGCGACCGCGTGCTGCGCGGACCGGACCGTCTCCTTTGACGAGATCAAGGGAGCGAGGATGGTCGAGGGCGGCGTGTGGCGTCTGGCTCTGGCTGGGCCTGAAGTCGGCGATGTCATCACGCAGCAGCGCGACATCAGCCTGCCCGCGGGAGGCGAGGCCCGTCTCGTGGACGTGCCTGACACTTTCTCCGGGCGCGAGTTCACCATCCTGATTCGCTTTGCCGATGTCTCCGGCGGACCAGTGCGGCTGTCGTCTCCCCAGGCCCCGGAGGACGTGCGCTCTATCATGGCTTCGCGGGATGGGTGGCGCGCCATTCGCTTCGGGCCGCTCACCTGGCAGGGGAAGCTCCCAATCACCATCGGCACGGCGCGCCCGCTACGAATCACGGCGTTCACCGTGTGCCGGACCTTCCGCCAGATGTTCGGGCAATCCGGGCAAGTCACACTGGAGGGCGCGGTCTATCAGGAGTTCGGGGCTGATGGCCTACTCAGCCCTCCGCTTCTGCCTGGCTCGTACCGCCACCACCGCACGCGGCAGTGGAACCCGCCGCCGGACGGCGAGGAGGATGGTGTGACGGGAGCGCCGCTTCCCGACCACTACCAGCCCCTGCTCGTAGGCCCGCTGGAATCTGAGTTCGGGGTCCCGACTCCCGTGCGCGCCCCCGACGGTGTTATACTATGCGCTCGGATCAAGAGCAGGTTCGCCTTCATCGTGTACCCTGAGGTCGAGAAGTACCAGCTCAACCGCACGGGCGAAGCGGACAAATGGAGCATCGCAGCGGTCCGCCTCGACGGGGCCTTGCTGGACGGCGACGGCAACGGCGTCTACACGGGCTACTTGAAGCACGATTGGCTGACGGGCAAGACGTGGGTGGACAATTTCGGCACGGGCTTCCTGGATTTCGTTGCGCTGCTTCCGCAGAACGAGATAGTACTGGATGCGGACGGCGCGAAGGCCGTCGCATTTGAGTTTGAATCAGATGCCGGCCCCCAGCGGCTCGACGTGTCCCTGCCCAAGGGAGCCGAGGCGCTCGCGCTGGTCAACGCGGGGCCAGGACGCACGCGGGTCCTCGCGCGCGTGGGAGATGAGTATCGGGCACTGTCAGTAATCGATGACTCGCGCTCGACCAACTGCCTGCGGGTGAAGGCCGGCTCGATCCAGTTGCGCAACTGACGCGGGCCCCCGGAAACGTGGATCGGCACTTCCGGTCGAATGGCCGTGCGGCAGTTCTATCCAGATGAGGTGATCAGATGGCGGAAGTGGGCTTCGACAACGAGAAGTACCTGGCAGAGCAGAGCGGAGCGATCCTGGAGCGCGTGAACGAGTCGCATGGCAAGCTCTACCTAGAGTTTGGCGGCAAGCTCACCTTCGACTTTCACGCGGCGCGCGTGCTCCCGGGCTACGACCCGAATATCAAGATGCGCCTGCTTCAAGCGTTGAAGGACCAGATACAGCTCGTCTTCTGTGTCTGCGCCCAGGACGTTGAGCACGGCCGCATTCGCGGCGATTTCGGGATAACGTACGACCTGGCCACCCTCAAGTCGATCGATGACTTGCGTGACTGGGGCATCGACACGTCGGCGGTGGCCTTGACGCGGTTCCGTGAGGGCCCGACAGTCGAACGGTTGGTACACCAGCTCGAAGCCGAGGGCGTCTCCGTCTACAAGTGCCCGGAGATCGCCGGGTACCCGAGCGATGTCGAGACCATCGTCTCCGAGGAAGGCTATGGGCGCTATCCCTATATCGAGACCGGCAGCCCGCTGATCGTGGTCACAGGGACCGGCCCAGGCAGCGGCAAGATGGCTACCTGTCTGTCCCAGTTGTACCACGATCACCAGCGAGGGCTGCTCTCCGGATACGCCAAGTTCGAGACGTTCCCCATCTGGAATTGCCCCGTCGAGCACCCGGTCAACATCGCCTATGAAGCGGCCACCGCTGACCTTGCCGACATCGTCATGGTGGACCCCTTCCACCTCGAAGCGTACGACCAGACCGCCGTGAACTACAACCGGGATGTGGAGAGTTTCCCGATCCTCAGGGCAATCACTGACCGCATCGGCGCCTGCATGGGCACGACAGCAACCTACAACTCACCGACGGACATGGGAGTCAACCGAGCCGGCGGGGCGATCATTGACGACGACGTGGTTCGGCGCGCCGCGACCCAGGAGGTCATACGCCGATACTTCCGCCACAGCCGGGAGCGTGGTCGAGGTCTGTGTGGGCCCGAGGTCGTCGAACGCGTGGAGAAGCTCATGGTGCGCCTGTCGGTCTCCCCGACAGACCGCCCCACTGTACTGCCCGCCAGGGAAGCCGCGGCGGAGGCCGAGAAGCAGCAGCGGGGCAATGACGGTTTCTACTGCGGCGCCGCTCTCGAACTCGCGGATGGCAAGATCGCCACGGGCAAGAATTCCCCCCTATTGCACTCGGCGTCCGCAGCAGTCATCAATGGCATCAAGCATCTGGCGGGAATCCCCGACCACATCCACCTGCTCCCGGGCGATGTGATCGAGAGCCTCACGCACCTCAAAGCCACCTACCTCGGCTCGAATTCCCCCAGCCTCAATGTGCAGGAGGTCCTGATTGCCCTGGGGATCAGCGCCACCAGCAACCCGGCGGCGGCAGCGGGCGTGGAGATGCTGCCCCGTCTCAAGATGACGCAGATCCACCTCACGCACGAGCCGGGCCTTGGCGACGAGAACGGGCTCCGCAAGCTTGGTGTCTCCATGACGACTGACGGTCTCCCGACCGCAAGTGGGTACTTCCTGCGGTAGACCGCAGCCGGCGCAGACGCAGCCCAGCCCGTAACGCCTGCCGCAGTCGCCAGATCCGGGTCGTGACGGGGGCGAGATGCCTCGGGACCCGCAGCTGGAGATACGGCAGTTGCGCCCGCGTCAGCCGTGTGCAGGAGATCGGCAGACTCAGCACGAACGTTGGAGCAGACTCGTCGCAAGGGGGATGCCTTCGGAGTCTCAGGGCTGCTAACACAACCGCGATGCGGGGTCCGGGGAGGGACTGGAATGCGGCTGAAGCACGTGCCCAACGCTCTGTGCTATGTACGCCTCGGCATGGTCCCCGCGCTCTGGGTCCTGGCGCTCCTGGCGCCGGACGCCAAAGTCCTCTTCGCCGTCCTGCTCGCCTTCGCGTTCTTCACGGACCAGATCGATGGATACATCTGCCGGAAGTACGACCTCTCAACGCCCTTCGGGGCCAAGCTCGACCGGGTCTCGGACGACCTGCTCACCGTCAATACCGCCGCCTGGCTGTATGTTCTCAGGCCCGAGGTATACCGCGACTACTGGCCCATTCTGTGCGGCCTGCTCCTGGGATTCGCCCTCAGCATCGGGCTGCAGTACGCCCGCTTCGGGCGCAAGATTCCCTTCCACCTGTACGCAGGCAAACTGAGCAACTGGGTCATCGCCGTATTCGCCCTCTACACGATCATCTTGGACCCGGCGCTCTGGATCGTGGCCGTCCTGGGAATCATCGTCGGATACGCGCTGATCGAGGAGATCATCCTCGTAACCACGAGAAAGGACCTCGACGAAGATGTCACCTCCATGTTCGCCCGACACGCCCGAGAAGCCGACGGAGACTGACGCGACGGCGCCGCAGAAGCGCAAGCCCTTGTTCAGCGCGAAGTTCTGGTCCGGGGTCGTTGGCGTCCCGATCCTGCTGGTCCTGCTGTGGTTCGGAGGATGGGTTCTCTTCATCCCGGCCACCGCGGCGATGCTCATCGGTCTGGAAGAGTTCTACCGCGGCGTCGAGCGCAAGGGCGTCTTCGCGTTCCGCGCTGCCGGCTACGCGTGCGCCACGGGCATCTTCGCCGCCACTCAGTTCGTGCCGGATGATCCCGCCTGGCGGTCCGGCCTGATCACCACGTGCCTTGCAGGCGCGGTCCTGCTATCCATGGTCGGCCAGTTCTGGCGGCCAACTGGGAGCTCAGTCATCTCGAACTCGGGCACCACGGTGTTTGGGGTCGTCTGGGTGGGATTGCTGTTCTCCTTCTTCCTGCGCCTGCGCCTGGTCGAGCTAAGCTGTATGGAGAGCGTACCGGTCGGCGGCTTCCGCGACCGGATGGGCGCAGTTTTCCTGGTCGTGCTGGCTGTCTGGCTGCAGGACAACGCGGCCCAACTCACCGGGCGCACCTTCGGCACGAAGAAGCCCTGGCCCCACATCAGCCCCAACAAGACGTGGGAAGGCTGCGTTGGGGGCTTGTTCGCGTGCGTCGTCGGCCTCACCGCCGTCGGGACAGCGTTCGGTCTGCCCACGCTCCACATGGTCGTGCTGGGCCTCATCATGGGCGTCCTGGGACAGCTCGGGGACTTCTGCAAGTCGCTCATCAAGCGCGAGATCGGCGTCAAGGACTTCGGCAGCATCATCCCAGGGCATGGTGGCGTGCTGGACCGCTTCGACAGTCTCCTGTTCGCCATGCCCGTGGGCTACGCGTACTTCCGCCTGTTCATCATGCCCTTCGCCGGGTGAGCACCTGGGGTTTTGCACTTGAGGAAGGAGGGGTGTAGGTGGAGGACGCACGACCGGCGCCCAACAGGTTCTTCACGCCTGCAAACGCACTCACCTACTCGCGCCTGCTGTTCATGCCGGCGGCGATGGTTGGGCTGGTGACCAACACGGGATGGCTGACCGCCGGCGCGATCTTCTCCGCATGGGTCACCGACCTGCTTGATGGACGAGTCGCACGCAGGATGGGACAAGGGGGCACGCCTTTCGGCAAAGCCCTGGACAGCACTGTCGACTTCGCCCTGCTGTACTGCATGTTCATCGCGTTCTACGCGGCGGGGCGCCTGGAGCACTACCAGTTCGGCTTCCTGTACCTCGCGATGCTGATGATCCTCACCCTCCAGTTGTTCCTCACCGGGACAGGGAAAGAGGAGGAGGTCGCGACCACACGTCTGGGCAAGCCGACCGGAGCCATGCAGTACGCCTACCTGCTGTTCCTGGGGGCGCAGGAGGTGCTCCCGGAGACCGACCTTCTGTGGACGATCGACACGGTGTATTTCGGCATCATGGCCGCGCTGATCCTCGCCAACAGCGTGGAATGCGTATTGGCGATGCGCAAGCTGATCAGGGAGTCCTGATACCGGCCCGGCGAAGTACAAGGGAGCCCGGTTGGGCTCCATTGTTTGCACCGCTGCACTCGCCGAGGGCCTCTCTGCGTTGCCCACAGCTTGACGTTTGCCGGCCGTCTTGGCCAGCTCGAGGATGTCGCAGGTGCGTGTTGCCCAGGGAGGCAGACGAGGGCCATGGTTGTGTCGTCGAGCCCCTGAAAGGGGCTCACGGGACGGCCCGCAGGCTGAAGACCTGCGGCTACGACGGCGGGCGCCCCCTATCGGGGGCTGACAACAACGGAGCCGTCTACGGCGTCGACAAGATCTGTGTAGTGCATGGGCGCTACAGGCCCTCGTTGTAGAACACGTACAGCCCGTCCTTGCCCGGAGTGACAACGTCCAGGCGGCCCGTTCCGCGCAGATCGGCCACCGCGAAGTGAATCCCGCAGCCGGTGCCCACGCGAGCGGGGCCGTAGTCGATCACCTGCTTGGCGAAGGACTCGCCATTCCACTTGAAGTAGTATGTCCCCACATCATCGCGCGCGCCCGGGTCGTGCCCACAGTGGGCGCGGTAACGCTTGCCCGTCACGAGCTCGCACTCTCCGTCGCCGTCGATGTCCACCCACTGCATGTCATGGTACTGGGAGTTGAAGGGGTCGATGGCGTGGCGAATCCACGTGCGCTGTCCATCGGCGTCGAGTGACTGCTCCCACCAGTCGAGACCGTAGTTGTGCCCTGCGCCGACGATCAAGTCGTTGAGACCGTCTCCGTTGACGTCGACGACCAGGATCGGCACGCTCGCGCCGCCAAACTGGAATTCCGCGTGAAAAACCCACTCTCCCGCGAAGGGATCCTCGGGCGCTTCCAGCCAGCCGCCAGCGAGGATGAAATCGCCCCGTCCGTTCCCTGTGATGTCGCCGAAGCCAAGCCCGTGTCCCTGGGGTTGGTCAAGAAGGGTGTGGGCTGTGAAAGCTCCTGTTCCCTTGCCGTCGGCGTCGGTGTCGAGCTTGTAGGCCACCAGCGGGCCGCCCGGGGTGTTCGGCACGATCTCGAGGTGCCCGTCACCGTCGATATCCCAAGCGCGGGTCGTCTCCACATTACCCGTCTGGGCCATCACATGCTCGGGCCACTCGCCCCCGGCCGGACCGGGATTCTCGCGCCAGCGAATCGTGTCGCCCCACCAGCCCCCCGTGACGAAGTCCAGGTACCCGTTCCCGTTGATGTCCATCGGTATGGTCGAGAAGTCGTCGAAGTACTCCCCGTCGGCCCTGACCTCTCCGATGGAGTGCTGCTGCTTGAAGTCGGGACCCTCGTACCAGTAGGCGCCGGACACGATGTCGGGCACGCCGTCATTGTTGACGTCGAAAACGCCGGCGGATTCGTAGCGTTCGTCGGCGATCAGTACTTTCCGAAACTTGAGCGACATGGCGGCCTCCTCCGGCTCCAGCCGGGGTAATTGCTCCGAGTTACGCGCGGACCTGTTTGAGCAGCTCGATATACTGACAGGCGACCCGGAGGTCCTCCATCGCCTCCTGGGCGACGCACATGGGGGCCATGTCGCCCCTGATCGCGGCCACGAAATTCATCGCCTGCCGGCGCATCGCATGCACCCACGGCAGGGACGGCGCGCTGGTCTGCGGAGTCTCGCCATCACCGGGATCGCGCAGCAGCTCGCAGCGCCCGGGCCGGTTGTTGGCGAGAGGCGCGGGCAGCTCGATCTTCACGTAGCCCTTCTCGAAGGCGACCAGGGCGCTCTCCTGCCAGTCGATGCTGGTGCGGTAGGGCGACATCTCGATGGTCCCGGTGATGCCGCTGTCACTCTCCGCGACCAGCAGGACGCCGGCCGGGTCGGCGTAGGTGGCCCGGTAGGGCTCCCCGAGCAGGTGCCGCATCAGGTTGACCTGGTGGATGTAGTAATTGACGAATCCGTTGTACTCGTTGTAGGTCGCCTCGTCCATGTCACGAGCCGGCGGATCCCACTCCAGGGCCGGCATCGGGTCGTCGCTGGACACGAGATCAGTGAACCCGCCGGCGATCCAGTCTCCCGCGGGCATGAGAATCCGCACGTAGCGCAGGGCTCCGAGTTCGCCGGTGCTCTTGAGCCGGTCGATCTCAGCCTTCGCGTACATCGTCGCCGGGTCGCTGCGCTTGTGGTAGCCGAGCATGTGCCATGTCCCACTGCTCGCGAGCGCTTCGACGATGCGCTCTCCCTGCTCCGGCGCACCCGCGAGGGGCTTTTCGGTGAACACCGGGACGCCCGCTTTCAAGAGTTGCGGCACCAACGTGCCGTGGCGAGTGAAGGGCTGGGAGGCGACGATGCCGTCGAGTTCCTCGTTCGCCAGCAATTCCTCGTGGTCCCTGTAGACCCGGGGCACGCCGTATTTCTCGGCGACCCGCTTCCCCAGGCCCTCGCGGACCTCGGCGATCGCGACGACTTCACAGTCCGGGACGGTGACATAGTTGCGCAGGTGGGCGCACTGGCCCATCGCGCCGACTCCTACGAAGCCAATCTTCACTGCAGACATAATCGTCTCCTTGATCGTCACTCGGGCGCGGGAAACGCCCGCCGACAACGCACGCGGCGCTACTCGTCCTTGCTCTCCGTGTCCTGGGTAAGAAGCGTTCCGAAACGCTTCCCGATGGCAAGAGCCGGGTCGAGAGGCACATCGACGGGCTCGACGTCGTCCGGCACGCTGATGAACGGTGTCGGCCGGATCGTCTTGCC
>JALGSS010000823.1 GCA_029821745.1 Candidatus Zipacnadia bacterium | reverse complement strand
TTCAGGTTCGTCCCCGCGAGCAAGACCGTTCGGTCGCTCACAAACACGCCGACGCGCACACCCGAGCGCTTCGAGCGCAGGTACGTATCGCCCAGGTTGCGCACCAGGTCATTGAGGGAACGGGAAGCCGTGTAAATCGGCTCCTTGCGCTTGTAGCCATCCTCCGAGTCCGCGGCGCCCTGGTAGTACGTGTGGTCGGCGCTGCCGCCGGGACAGACATGCGACAGGCCGGTTGGCGGACCTTCGAACATGAAGCCCATCTGCACGTGGCCCGGGTTGTAATCAGGGGGCATGCACAGAGCGTTGGCCGGCTTGCCCGACCACGTGCCCACGTCTCGCAGCATCGCGAGGCGGTAGACCCCGGTCGCGTAGCCGATACCGTGGCGCATCAGCACGTCGGAGTAGGGCGCGATGTCCCACCAGCTTGCCGCGTTATTCCAGCCGCCCCAGAAGGGAAGGCTCCAGATCACCACGCCATCCGGATCGACCTGCTTCAGGGTGTTGTAGACGAAGCGCGTGAAATCGATCTGTGCCCAGCGACGGAATT
This sequence comes from Candidatus Zipacnadia bacterium, assembly GCA_029821745.1. Classification (GTDB taxonomy): domain Bacteria; phylum Armatimonadota; class Zipacnadia; order Zipacnadales; family JABUFB01; genus JALGSS01. The sequence goes on along the minus strand of JALGSS010000823.1, from coordinate 2,099 downwards.
CCTGCCAGTCGGCGAAGGCCACGCTGCGCTCGAACTCTCGCGGCGGATCGATCTCGTCGTCAGTCTTGAACTCAGTTCCCCACGCCTGATTCAGCGCGTCGAGGGAGGCATATTTGATGAGCATCTTCTCGCGGAACACCTTCAAGGAGCACTCTTCGTACCCGCTGAAGGCCCGGTAGGCGTACTCGTCCTGTGGGTACCACCCCATGTGGTAGGGCTTGTCGCGCACGTACTCAGCCAGTTCGGTCAACTTCGCCGCGAGAGCCGCGCGATACCCGGGGTGCAGAAAACTGCGGGTCGAGTGTCTCGTGCGGTTCCCGGCGGCGTCGCGCGCGTATGAGGTCTCATCGGAGTACGCGCAGTGCTGCACGCTCGGGCACAACGTAACGTAGATGCGCTCCCGAGCAGCGTCCCCGTAGATGCGGTCGAGCATGCCTTTGTTGAACCCGCCATCCAGATTGAGGCCGAAGGACTCCCAATGGGCCGTCCCGAGGAACTGGGAGAAGTAGTGGAAGAACCGCGCATCATGCGGGGCGCTCCAGGTGAACTCGTACAGCAGCGGCATCACGTGGCCGTCACCGAGAAGCGCGCCATCTTCGACGGTCAACTGCTGCAGCGGCGGCGCCTCCCACGGTGGCGCTACCGACAGACCACCGGCGGCGAGAGCGGACCCAGCGCACAGCACGACGAGACCGGCGATAGACGAGAACTGGCGGTTGCGTTCCATCATACCGTCCCTCCCTGACACATCCTGCCCGTTTACCACGGGATAGCAGGCGTTCACTGAAACTGCGCTCTCGCCTGCACGATTCCTGCACCCTATCCGAGCCACAGAGCGCCCGAGTCACCCACCCACAAGCTGTCCGCGGACGGGCGACCCAGCGGGCGCGCTTCGTCGCTTTGGGCAGCGTTCCCCTGACGGGGCATACTACGCTTTCAGTTCGTTACTGAGGTCGCCGGCGCCTTCGTCCTGCACCCACATCAGCCCCCGCCCGGCAGGAGTGCACTCACGCCAGGAGGCCGACAACGGGACCGCACGGCTCTCAGACGAGAACTTCTACCTGCCCCCGGGCGAGACATACACCGCGGAGTGGGCCATTGTCCCGGTGCCGAAGCCGGATTTCTGGCGGTTCGTGAACCAGGCCCGGCGCATCCTCGATGCCAACTTCACGCTGGAGGTCGCCTTCGCGTTCCACTTCGGTAAGCAGGAGGTCTACGACTGGTCAGATGCCAGGCTGAAGACCTTCATCGAGAACAAGAGCGCGAACTTCGTGGTGAAGTCCCTGTACGGCGCCGGCCGTCTCGAGACCGGCGGCGTTCCACGAGGCACGATCTGGATGGAGCGACCACTGGACGCCTACGTTGACTTCCATAGGCGCGTGCACGAGCTGTTTCCCGACGGCAACATCAAGACCGGCATCTACTTCCACTGCTTCCTCGACGTTGATCCGCGGAACGATGAGCGGTTCGCCGACGACCGCGTGTTGACCCCGAGCGGAAATCACCTGGCGTACGGAGAAGGTCGCAGCGCCTACATGAAATACTCCGTCCCCACTCTCGACAACGGGTTCGGGCGCGAGATGGAGCGCTGGCTCCACACGATCATCGATAAGGTGGGCGTGGACGGCGTCTACTGGGATGAGTTCGCGTATACGCGTGGCAAGTACACCTACAACATGGAGGACGGCTGCTCGGCGGATATCGACGCGGGCACCCACAAGATCACACGCATTAAGGGGTCGACGGCGCTGCTCAGCCGCGACTGGCGCTTCAAGCAGGTCAAGCGAATTCTCGACGAAGGCAGACCATTCATCGTCAACGGGATGCCCATGACGCGAACGCTACGCCGACTCAAGTTCCAGGCATTCACGGAGACGGGCACCATCGGCAACTGCCGGAACACCTTGTTGTACTCACCCGTAGCCCTCGGCGATCACCTGTCCGAGCGGACCTTTAAGGACGCCTACGGGGTGATGCTGAAGGCCCTGGACTACGGCTGCCTGTACAACTGGTACGGCAGCAAGATCGTGCCGCCGGAGAAGACACTGACCGAGTACATGTTCCCCTTCACGCCCATCGAACTGCACGGGGGCTATGTC
>JALGSS010000054.1 GCA_029821745.1 Candidatus Zipacnadia bacterium | reverse complement strand
GTCCCCTCCCCATAGCGAGGAACGTCGCACTGGTCCGAGTATAGCACCGGCGGCAGCAATCAGCGTGGGGATATTCGACGCGAGGGCGCGGCGGGCCTTCCGGGAGGCGCGAGGGATTCGGGGGACAACTGTGCGAGTGGCATCCGGCAGAAAGACAGCCGCCCCGAGATCCGGGGCGGCTGCTCGTAGATTGCCTGCCGGTGAGGAGGGTGGGGTTACTCGGCAGACTGGATGTCGATGCGCTTGGGTTTGGCTTCGGCGCGCTTGCCGATCTTGATGGTCAGGACACCGTCGCGGTACGTTGCGGTGACCTGCTCCGGATCGACGCTGCGCGGCAACGCCAGGGACCTTTGGAAATTGCCGTACGGTCGCTCGAGGCGGTGGTACTTGACGTTCGCCGTGTCTTCGGGTGCGGGTTTGCTGCCGCTGATCGTGATGACGTTGTCTTCGACGTTGACGGTGACACTGTCCATCGACACGCCGGGCAACTCCGCGGTGAGGGTGTAGGAATCTTCACTCTCAGCGACGTCCAGCGGAAGATAGCCCAGTGCGTCCGCCAGTTCCTGCCCGCGACGGGCAAGGCCCGTCTTGGCCCAACGGTCCATTTCATCCATCATCAGCCTCATGGTGCTCCAAGGGTCTTGAGTAGCCATCAATGGTACCCCCTGTCAGAGTAGTTTAGGGCCCATGCCCTACGTTTGAGCGTATTATAATCATTGAGTGCCTTGCTGTCAAGACCCTTATTGCTAATACTAACCCTCCAGCCATTTGACGACCTCCCTCTCCTCGCGTATCATTTCAACTAGAGCCACGATAGGTACGGAGGTCCCAGCATGCCTCAAGCGGGTGTGCCTTCACGGTTGGTCTCTTACGGCCTCTTGCTCACCGTCGCCACGGCAATCTGCGCGGGCTCTGTCATCCTGGCCACAGGTTGTCGGAGCGAGGAAGCGCGGGGCGCGACGGTGTCCCCAGAGCCAGCCCATACGGCCCCGGTTGTCGCCGAGCCGGTGCCTGATCCGCCGCCACCGCCGCCCCGGATGCTGTGGATGGCCGTGGTGGGCGATATCATGCTGGATCGGACTGTCGGCAAGCGGATTCGCGCCAACGGGCCGGAGAGCATCCTGGCGAAGGTGCGCACGCAGATTCGCGCGCCGTATCTGACCTTCGCGAACCTGGAGTGCCCGCTGTCCACCGCCGGGCCTCACGACCCGAAGAACTGCTGCTTCCGCGCGGACCCGGCCACGGTCAAGGTGCTCACAGACGGTGGCTTCGACATCGTCTCGCTGGCGAACAATCACACGCTGAACGCGGGGCGTGAGGGCGTACTCCAGACTCTGGACTGCCTCGACGACAATAACATCGCGTATGTGGGCGCCAACCGGGAGCGCGAGAGAAGCTGGGAGCCGGTCTTTTTCAATGCCTCCGGCGTGAAGGTGGGCTTCCTCGCCTACACGGACCTGAGCTTCTACCACGGGTCATACTGCAAGATCGACAAGGACCCCGAGGCCGCGTATGCACAGATTGCCGAGACGAAGGAACGCTGTGATGTGCTGTTCGTCTCGGTGCATTGGGGCGAGGAGTACCATGGCACTCGCAGCGAGCGCCAGCGCAAGACCGCATGCGCGCTGATCGATGCGGGCGCAGACTGCATCCTCGGCCATCACCCGCACACGCTGCAGGGGATCGGTGCTTACAAGGGCCGGCCGATCCTGTACAGCATGGGCAACTTCGTCTTTGACCAGCGCGAAGGTGAGCGGATGGAGAGCGCGATCTTCGAGTTGTGGTGGAAGGACACCGGGCAGTGGCAGATCAAGGCCACCCCGATCTGGATCGAGCGCAGTCGGATGGGCCCAATCTACCCGAGCCGCGAACGCTCATTGAAGATCGCCCGGCGGCTTGAGCGGCTATCCGCCGACCTTGGCAGCGACGTGCGCGTGGTAGACAGGCGCGTGATCGTGCGGATCGACCCGGAGAGCAAGACTAAGACGGCCGAGTCGGACGGGAAGTCCTAGCGACCCAACCGCAGCTTGGGTTTTGCTGCAAGAGCAACGACGCATGGCCGTGGGGTGTCACGGTTTGTGTGACGGGGCCCCACGGGGCCGCTCAGCATGGCAGAACGAAACTGCGGGGCCCCGGTCACTGTACGACGTGACCACCCCGCAGCTATTCAGGCGAGTGTCTCAACACAGCCCTTGTCCCGTCCGGGCCAAGGCGCGGCCGCGTACCGGCCCGGGCCTTTTGTAGGGCGGGGGTTCATCCCCCGCCTGCCGTCGATCCCGGCGCGGTACGAGCCTGCGCCCTACAAACGACAAAACGACCGGCGCGGTACGAGCCCGGGCCTTTTGTAGGGCGGGGGTTCATCCCCCGCCTGCCGTCGATCCCGGCGCGGTACGAGCCTGCGCCCTACAACGGCAGGCCGATGCAGCCGGGAGAGACAGCCCTTGTCCCGTCCGCTCGTATAGGCCAACATCCCGGCCGTGAACTATCAGCACAGAGGTCTCGTCCGAACTGTACGGACGGACGCTGTGGCCCTTCTCTTCTACAGTAAGGAGTAGATTATGCGACGACTTGTGGTGTGTGCGTCACTAGTTCTCTCTCTGGGCATGTCGGCCCTCGCGGCGGACCTCGTTGACCCGGTAGCGAAAGTGAACAATGAGCCGGTATCGCGCGAAGCTTTGCAGAGCACCCTCTTGACCTGGTATGGGAAGATGGTGCTGGAGGAACTCATCCAGGCCGTGGCGATCCAGCAGGCGGCGAAGCGCGCCAATGTCGTGGTCACCGATGAGCAGGTGGCGGAGACCCTTGCGACTATGCGCGAGAGCATGAATGAGCGGTACACGGCCACGGGGCAGGGCCAGTCCTTCTCTATGTGGCTGGCGGAGCGCCGCCTGACGGTCCCCAACCTCCAGGCGCGGCTGCGCACGCAGTTGCGGCTCGAGGGCCTGGTCGAGGATCAGGTGAAGGTCGCGCCGAAGGACATAAGCGCCTTCTACGAGAAGAACCGCAACATGTTCCGCGAACCCACGCGGGTGAAGGTCAGCGTCATCTCCCTGAAGACGAAGGAGCAGGCCGATCAGGTTCGCAAGGTGATCCTCAGCGGCGAGAAGACCTGGGCCGAGGCCGCGCGCCTTCACAATATCAACCCCTACACCATGAAAACCGGCGGCGATCTGGGCTACCGGACCGATGACGGGACGGAGCTGATGAAGGCCGCGATGGCGCTGGAGAACGACGGGGATATCAGCGATGTCGTGGCCTACGGTGGTCTATTCAACATCATCAAGCGGGAGGACAAGCAGCCTGAGCGCACCCTTCCCTTCGAGGATGTGAAGCAGAAAGTCACCGATATGATGACGGAGCGCAAGCGCATGTACCTGATGGAGGAGATGCGCACAGCGCTCATGAAGAGCGCCCACATTGAGCGGCTCATTGAGTTCCCGCAGGAGTCAGCGGGGGCCACCGAGGGCTAAACGCCGCTGACGGTGTGTGCTGGACAGGCTGAGAGATTGGCGCCCCGGATCGCTGTCCTGTTCGGGGCGCTCGCGTACCTGTCGACAAGGCGTTTCAGGGCTCTTGGGGGCCGTAAGGCGGGCTCACCGTCGCTTCACGCCAGGGACAATATTGGGGCAGATTCGGCCAATTGACGCTGTCGAAGGCCCTAGGCTATAATGATTTTGTAGGAGTACCTGCACTCAAATCAGGCGTCCCCATACGGGGACGAAGCCAGACAACAGTAGGAGCCTACGCTTACAGTCGTTCCAATCGTACGGGGGAAAGCGGAAGGCAGAATCGCAGCTTTGAAGGCAGAGACAATCTCGGTTGGCACCGAGTTACTGTTGGGCGAGATAACCGATACGAACGCGACCCATATCTCACAGCAGCTCGCAGCCATCGGTGTAGACCTCTATTACAGGCACAATGTCGGCGACAACCTCCAGCGGCTCACTGGAGTCCTGAGGACTGCTCTGAGTCGGTCCGATGTCATCGTTTTGTCCGGCGGTTTGGGCCCGACAGCGGATGACATCACCCGCGATGGCATCGCCGGAATCACCGGCAGGCCGCTTCGGAGGGATGCGGCGGCTGTTGAGCATCTGAAGCGCTTCTTCGCAGAGCGTGGTCGCGTCCCGACGGAGAGCAACTTCAAGCAGTGCGAGGCGCCCGAAGGCGGGAAACTGCTCCCCAACACCTGCGGGACCGCGCCCGGCCTCTTCGTCGAGCACGAGGGTGCCTGGATCTTCGCGATTCCGGGGCCGCCCCCGGAAATGCGCGAGATGCTGCGGTTGTCGGTCCTCCCCCGGCTCGTGGAGCGGGCGACGGCTGAAGGTGGCGGACGGCTTTACAGCCGGGTCCTACGCCTCGCGGACATCGGCGAGTCGAATGTCGCCAACCTGCTCGAGGATGTCATCGAGGGCCAGACCGATCCCACAATCGCCCTCTACGCTTCCCCTGGTGAAGTGAAGATCCGCCTTGCCGGCAAGTCCCCGGATGAAGCTGCCGCGACACAGCGCCTGGACGCGATGGAGGCGCTGCTGCGTGAGCGGCTGGGTGCCCACGTCTACGCCCTGGACGAGGACGTGATGGAGACAGCCGTGGGCAAGCTGCTGCGGGAGCGGAACGCAACTCTGGCGACGGCTGAAAGCTGCACGGGAGGCCTGCTTGCCAGCCGCGTCACCGACATCTCGGGGTCGTCGGACTACTTCCTGGGGGGCGTGGTGAGCTACGCCAATGAGGCGAAGATCGGGGTCCTGGGCGTCCCGGCGGGCGTCATCGAGGAGCATGGCGCCGTGAGCGAACCGTGCGCACGGGCGATGGCGGAGGGCGTGCGCCGCTGCATGGGGGCCGACTGGGGCGTGGCGACAACGGGCATTGCCGGACCCACCGGCGGGACGCCCGAGAAGCCCGTGGGACTCGTCTACATGGCCGTCGCGGGACCAGGCGGCACGATCTGCCAGGAGCAAACATGGCCCGGCACCCGTGACCAGTTCAAGCAGCGCGTCACGCAGATGGCGCTGAACCTGTTGAGGAAGCAGATCATCGCGGACGGCGAGTGACATGACGTCTTTCGCGCCCGACGAGAAACTCAGGCTGTTTTTCGCCCTGCCCCTGGCGGAGGCACTGCACGAGCCCGTCGCCGAGGTGCAGGGGCGCATCAAGCCGTGCCGGGCGAAAGTCAAGTGGGTGAGTGCGGAGAACCTGCATTTCACCCTGAAGTTCCTGGGCGAGACGCCCGCCGCATTGGTGCCCAGCCTGTCCGCCGAAGCGGAGCGCATCGCCCGGGCGCATGAGCCCTTCGAGATCGCCATTCGCGGGGCCGGGGCGTTCCCCAGGCCACAGGAGGCCCGGGCCGTCTGGCTCGGAGTGACACAGGGCGCCGAGGCGCTCTGCGCTCTCGCCGAAGAGCTTGAGGAATCCCTGGATCGCGCGGGCCTCTCGCCGAAAGAGAAGCGCGCGTTCCGTGCACACCTGACCGTAGGCCGCAATAAGAGCCGCCACCGGCTGCAGGAACTGGCCGATGCGATCAACGCCGAAGAGGACGTGCAGATCGGCGCCATGCCCGTCTCGCAGTTCGTCCTCATGCGCAGCCAGTTGATGCCGGAAGGCCCGATCTACACGGTTGTCGAGACCTTCACACTGGGCTCCTAGACGCATTCGGACACAACGATCAACGGGGGAATCAAGGATAGATCATGGCCAGCAACGGCAAGAAGAGCAAACCGGAAGACAAGAGCAAGGCCCTGGATCTGGCGCTGTCTCAGATCCAGAAGCAGTTCGGCGAAGGGGCCGTCATGCGGCTCGGGCAGGAGCCTTCGCAGCTCAAGGTGGACGTCATCCCCACCGGGGCGCTTAGCCTGGACATCGCGCTTGGCGTGGGCGGCCTGCCTCGCGGCCGGGTCGTCGAGGTCTACGGCCAGGAGGGCTGCGGCAAGACAACGCTGACCCTTCACCTGCTCGCGGCGTGCCAGCAAGGCGGCGGCACTGCGGCGTTCATCGACGCGGAGCATGCTTTCGCCCGGGACTACGCGGAGCATCTTGGCATCGACCTAGACAATCTGCTCGTCGCCCAGCCGGATACGGGCGAGCAGGCCCTCGAGATCTGCGACGCCCTGGTGCGCAGCGGCGCCGTCGACGCGATCGTCTTGGACTCCGTCGCCGCACTGGTTCCGGCCGCTGAGTTGGAGGGCGACATGGGCGATGCCCACGTCGGCCTGCAGGCGCGACTGATGAGCCAGGCCCTGCGCAAGCTCGGCGGGTCGATGGCCAACGCGGGCACCGTGGTTGTGTTCATCAACCAGATCCGCGAGAAGATCGGCGTCATGTTCGGCAACCCGGAGACGACGCCCGGCGGCCGGGCGCTCAAGTTCTGGTCGTCCGTGCGCCTGGAGCTGCGCCGGCACGAGTCTCTCAAGCGCGGCACCGAGATCATCGGCAACCGCGTGTCGGTCAAGGTCGTGAAGAACAAAGTCGCGCCGCCGTTCCGCAAGTGCGAGTTCGACATCATCTACGGTGACGGAATCTCGCGCTACGGCTGCATCCTGGACGAAGGCATGAATCTGGACCTGATCCAGAAGTCGGGCAGTTGGTTCAATGCCGGGGAGGAGCGCCTCGGTCAGGGACGGGAGAACGCCGTCGAGTTCCTCGCCACGCAGCCTGCCCTGGCCATGGAACTGGAGACGAAGATCCGCGAGGCGCACGGCCTCGCAATCCCCCCGGGGCTTGCGCCCGTCCCACAGGAAGAAGCGCCCGAGGGGGAAGAAGCCGCCGAAGAGACGGTGGAACTGGAGGAGTAACGAGGCCCTGGGTCTTCACGTGAGACTCTGGCGGGCCCGGAGGGGGACTTACACAACGAAACCAACACGTACCAGCATCAACCACCAAGGAGGGAGTGATCCGTGGGCGCACAGGGACGGATCGTCGCGATCGATCCGCACTCCAAGCGCCGCAAACACTACACGCTAACTATTGAAGGCCACGATGACCTGGTCCTGCACGAGGATGTGATCGTGTCACTGGGGTTGACGGTCGGCAGGCAGATCGGTGACGCCGACCTGAGGGAGATTGCTCACGAGGACCGGGTCCACGGGGCATACCAGGCAGCGATACGACTGCTGAGCTACCGCTCACGCAGCCGGCGTGAACTGGCGACAGCCTTGCGCCAGAAGAGCTTTCCAGACGGGGTGGCGGAGGAAGCGCTGGCGAAGCTTGAAAACATGGGTCTTGTCAATGACGAGTTGTTCGCCCGGGACCGTGCTCGAAGCCTCCTGCAGCGTCATGTTGGACGGCAGGGCTTGTTGTACAGGCTTCGGCAAAGCGGGGTTAGCGACGAGGTGGCACGGGAAGCGGTGGCAGAGGCCCTGGAGGGTACCGATGATACGGAGCGGGCGCTGGAAGCGCTCGCGACACGCTTGAGAAAGTGGCAGACCTTGCCTGCGGATAAGTGCCGCGCCAAGGCGTATGCGTACCTGGCCAGGCGCGGCTTTGATTCCGAAACGATCTCAAGCGCCCTCAGAACAGCTCTGGCCGACCAGGAGGACTAGACGCGACGCCCGCGGGGCGCTCGCGCAGACCTCACCGGTGGCCGCGGTGGAAGTGGAACTGGTGGTGGCCATGCCGGCTGGAGCTTGTCGGACACTATTGGAGGTGATCCACGATGGGAACACTCATCGTGATATCTGTTATATGTTTTCTCGCGGCCGTTGCGGCAGTTGTCTATGCCTACATGCAGACGAAAAGCGCCTCGAAGTCACACCTGGCTCGCGACGAGTTGCAGACCAGGCTTGAGGAAGAGCGGCGCGCGCTGGAAGCCGAACGACGCGAGATTCAACTCGGGATCAAAGAGAAGGAGATCAAACTCCGGGAGAAAGTGGAGAACGAGGCGCAGCGTGGCAGAGCAGAAGTGGAGAAGGCCAAGAAACGCCTCGACACCAGAGAAGATAACCTTGACAAACGCAAGTCCGAGATCGACAAGCGAGCTTCCGAACTGGACAAGCGCCAGCAGCGCCTGAAGGACAAGGAGCAGGAAGCTGAAGATCTCCTCGACGAGCGGCGCGCGGAGCTTGAGCGCGTGGCTGGTATGACCACGGCGGAGGGCCGGCAACTGCTCATCGCGGAGGTGGAGAAGGAGACGGAGCAGGAGCTGGGCCAACTCATCCGCCGTATGGAGGAAGACGCCAAACGCGAGGGCGAACGGCGTGCCGCCGAGATCGTTTCTCGGGCCATTCAGCGGTGTGCCGTCGACCAGACAACGGAAACCACCGTCTCGGTTGTCCCCCTGCCGAACGATGAGATGAAGGGGCGCATCATCGGTCGCGAGGGCCGCAATATCCGCTGTTTCGAGCAGTTCACCGGCATTGATCTGATCGTCGATGACACGCCTGAGGCGGTCGTTCTGTCCGGCTTTGACCCTGTGCGCCGGGAAATCGCCCGCGTGGCTTTGGAGGCGCTGACCTCCGACGGACGGATCCATCCGGGACGCATCGAGGAGACCGTCGACCGCGCCCGGAAGCAGATTGATGAGCGCATGGAGGAAGCCGCCGAGCAGGCCGCCATGGACGCCGGCGTCACGGGCCTGCAGCCTGAGCTCATGCGCATGCTCGGCAAGCTCAGGTACCGCACCAGCTTCGGCCAGAACGTACTGAAGCACTCCATCGAGGTCTCGCTGTTGGCGGCCAGCATGGCTTCCGACGTCGGCGCGCGCGTCAATATCGCCCGTCGAGGGGGCTTGCTGCACGATATCGGCAAGTCCGTGGACTACGAGCGCGACGGTACCCACACCCAGATCGGCGCCGAGGTCGCCAAGGCGCGCGGAGAGTCGCCTGATATCATCCACTGCATCGCTGCTCATCACGATGACATCGAGATCGAGACCGTTGAGGCGGCGCTCGTCCAGGCTGCGGACGCCATATCGGCGTCCCGACCCGGTGCGCGACGCGAGACCCTCGACACGTACGTCAAGCGTCTGGAGGGCCTGGAGAGTATCGCCTCCAGCTTCGACGGCGTGGAGCAGGCCTTCGCTATCCAGGCGGGCCGCGAGGTCCGGGTTATCGTGAAGCCGGACAAGATTGATGATCTGCAGGCCCACCGCCTCGCCAAGGGAATGGCATCGCGCATCGAAGGCGAGATGGACTACCCCGGGCAAATCCGGGTGACGGTGATCCGGGAGACTCGGGCCACCGAGTACGCGAAATAGCGGAGAACCTGCGAGAACCGGCGTGTCACTAAGCGGGGGTTTGGGGACCGTGTCGAGTAGGCAAGTCAGTGGCCCTGGCTGCAGCGCGCGGTCTTTCGCTGCCCAAACAGCCGATGGAATCGCTTACGCGCCACAAAGCCGGGCCCCATGGTCCGGCTTTGTGGCGCTCAATTGACTATGCAGATGAGTGGGAAAGTACCGTGAAGATTCTGTTCGTTGGTGATGTCGTGGGCCGCCCGGGGCGGCGCGCTGTGAAAGACCTGCTGTCCTGGCTCAGGGAGCAGCATAATGCCGATTTCGTGATCGTGAACGGCGAGAACGCCGCCGCGGGGTACGGGATCACCGCTAAGACGGCGAAGGAGATCCGGTCCGCCGGCGCAGACTGCATCACGACCGGCAATCATGTCTGGGCCCAAAAGGAGGCCTACGAGCTTCTCGAAAGCGATCACCGGATTCTGCGTCCCGCGAATTATCCGCCTGGCGTGCCGGGCGTCGGAGTGAACGTCTTCCAGGCGCGCAACGGGCAGAAGGTCGGCGTCATCAACCTGCTGGGCCGGGTGTTCATGGACGCCGTCGATTGCCCCTTCCGGGCCGCCAGTGAGTTGGTCGAGCAGATTCATCTCGAATGCGACGCCATCATCGTGGACTTCCATGCGGAGGCTACCTCGGAGAAGGCGGCGATGGGTTTCCACCTGGACGGCCAGGTGACGGCGGTCATCGGCACCCATACCCATGTGCAGACGGCGGACGAGGCGATTCTGCCCCAGGGAACCGCCTTCATTTCCGATTGCGGGATGACCGGACCGACGAATACCTGCATCGGTGTGAAGCCGGATATCATCCTGCAACGCTTCACCTGTGGCCTGCCTGTGCGCTTCGATGTGCCCAAGGGTGGCCAGGCAGCTTTGTCGGGTGTTGTCGTGGAAACAAGGCCAGAGAGCATACTATCCCAAAGTATTCAAAGGGTTCGCATCTTGACGAATGGTGCTGAGAAAGTATGATAGGGGGGCGGAACACGCAGAAGTCTGGTCAATAGCACCATTGCACTCAGAACTTGTAGCAACAGACGATGCTGCCGCGCGGCAGCGATGAACTGTCCAGGGCGCGGCCGGTTCATTGGGTATTCCTGGTAACCGTCTGGACCATGCGCGGCGAAGGGGGATGCACCGTTGAACTGTCTTAAGGTAGGCTCGCAGTCGGATCCGAACAAAGTCGCTGGGGCACTCGCAGGCACTATCCGCGAAGCCGGCAAAGCTGAAATGCAGACCATCGGGGCGGGGGCGCTGAACCAAGCGATCAAATCCATAGCCATCGCTCGGGGATTCCTCGCGCCGTCGGGTATCGACTTGGTGTGCTATCCCGCGTTCGTTGACGTGGAAATCGACGGGAACGAACGCACGGCGATCCGCCTGTTCGTCGCTCCACGCTAAGAGCCCGCCCTCGCGGCGCGGTCTCTCCCAGCCTTCCACCGCTCGACTCGGTCTGTCCAGGGCGGAGATGTCGGTGTTGCCACGGACGATTGGAACGGCTGTCCACCTCTGAAGGTGGGCGGCCGTTTTGTCTGCGGGGGCCCCCCGATGGGGCCGCGAGGTGCCATCAGGCGGACCCCAACGACAGCGATATCCTAGCCCCCCGGTACGAGAACTGCTCAACCGATTCTGCGAAGGACTCTTGACACAACTCGCGTGTAACGCTGCTGTCGGGGCTGAGCGGAATCGGCCGCCGGGCGCGGCAACGGGCTTGCCTTCCCTCGGCGGTTGTGATCCCCGACACCGTAGCCGACTCCCACTTCCGAGATCACCAACAGGCCCGATATACAAAAGGAGCCGAGGTCTATAGACCTCGGCTCCTTTTGTATGGCAGATATAATGGCAGCTAACTCACAGCATGGACCTTTGACAACAGCGCTTGCTCCACAACTGCATCAAGCCCCCGCAAATCAAAGGGCTTGGTGATATGGGCCACTTGGGGCTCAGGGTGTAGCTCCAGGGCCTCTTCGGTCGTCAGAAGCACAACCGGGATCTCAGCGGTCTCAGGATCTTGTTTCAGTTCGTCCAGCACCTCAAGACCATCCCTGATCGGCAGAATCGAGTCTATCAGTATCAGATCAGGGGGGGCATCTCGGGCCTCGCTGATCGCCTGGATTCCGTCGGGAACTACACTGGTCCGATACCCTTTGCGCTTCATGAGAACTTCCAACAACCGTGCGACGCCCAACTCCTCCTCTGCGATCAACACTCGCAGATTGCTCAAACACAGGACCTCCTTTCCATGCGCCGGTGTTCGGCCAGTCGCAGGCGCCTCGAATTGCCGGCCAAAGTGACGGGGCACCCGCACTGCACGCCCCGAAGCTTAAGCTGGGGATCCGATCGCTAACACTGCACCGTAGTCACAACAAGGGCCCAGGCACGATTCCCTCCTGGGCGCGACCGGTGCGACTATCGGTCAACTACATAATGTAGCACACATCGCGTCTGAATGCTACTTTTCGACCCGATCAACAAGACAACCTTCCGCTTATCTTTGACCTTGTAGTGTTCTGTATACCCTTCCTCAGCCGCTTCTACGCGTCCTTGCTTGAGCACCAGCAGGATGTTTGCGCTCTCGCAGAGCACCGAGATGCCATGAGGTGGACTTGGGCAGTTGAGCACTACTCCCCGGTCAATTCCAGCAGCACGGTTTGCCGCGCTTCCAGGTCCAGGGACAAGTCACCGTCGGCGACCGCGAGGGCATCAGCGTCCCCGTGGCGCTTCACGGAGTATTGATCCATCCCGAGACCAGCGGCGTCTATCGTCACCGTAGCTGACGCAGGCTCGTCGGCACCATTGTGCACCACCAGGTACACCGTGTCGCCACTGCCATAGCGCTCGATGCGAACGTGGTCCGCGTTCGTGCGCGCGTGAGTGATCGGCTCCCATCCGGCCGCCGACAGGTCTCGCAGGATCGGCGCGTACTGGGCCATGACGTCGAGCTTGTTGCCATGGCCCGGATAGATGCCATGCAACTGGTGCCACGCGATCTCCCAATCGGGGCGCGGCTTGTACGGCAGATCGGTGCAGGCCTTCCGGTACGCGATGGCGCGGATGTAATCCGGGTCGGCGAATTGAGTGGCTTCGGCGCCGAAGATATCCAGGTAGATGCCGCCGAAAGTCAGCCATGCGGGGGTCGTGCCCCACGAGCAGTTGGCCATCAGCACCTTGCCCTGGTCATGCATCTCCCGCGCAAGCTCGCGCACCCACTCCACCGAGGCGAAGGCGGCCACCTGCACCGGCTCGAAGTCCATGGAGGAGAAGCTCAGGGGCGTGCTGGAGTATTTGAAGTGCTCGCGGCGATAGTTCGCGCGGTTGGCTTGCCCGTACCCGCCGAAGGAGTCGAGAGCGATCCCGTCAAAGTGAGCGCCGGCGGCCTCGAATCCATCGAGGTGCGGGTCGATGTAGACGCGTCGGCAGAACCAGCCCTTGCCCCCAGGGATGTCCGGGTCGAGGTTGCAGGGGAAGATCACGCCCCACTTGCTCTCGGTCATCCACGAGTATTGACCTGCGCCGCCGGCCGGAACATCGCCCCGGTCGTAGTTCACCGACACGGAAGCCGCCCGGGCAACCGTTGTGAGCGCGTCGCGGAAGGAGTGCTTGTCTATCCAGTAGCTCGGCACGTAGCTGTGCGCGTACCCGAGCTTCTCGAAGGCCGACAGCTCCGCTTCGTCGCCGTCCACGATCTTCTGCAGGCGGTCGAGGGCCGCTCGCTTCGTCGGCCGCTTGTCGAAATCGCCCATGGTCTGCTGGAAAAACTCGGGCTCGATATACAGGAGGCTGGTCAGGTCGTGGGCGTTGTCCCATTTGACGGCCTCGACTCCAACGGGACCCCAGTGGAATCCGAACCCCGCGTCCAGGGCGCCCTCGGTGTCCGCAACGTCACCCCAGACATACCAGCCGCCCTCGCGGGTGGTGCGCTTCGTGAAGAACTCCGGGAAGAAGTCGTAGTACCGCTGGAGCGCGGAGCGGAAGCCCCACGCCGGGTCATGGCGGTACAGCAGAATCCGGAAGGGCACTTCGGACAGGGAGCGGCCATCAACGGTGGTCTCCGGGACAAGCCCGAAGTCCATGGCGATGAAGAATAGCTTGCGCTGCGGATTGTATGTGATGCGATGGACCACGGGCTCGTCCATCCGGATGCCGAGCGTCAGGCCGCCCTGGTCGGGCA
>JALGSS010000822.1 GCA_029821745.1 Candidatus Zipacnadia bacterium | reverse complement strand
CCTGTACGCGCTGCCGGACCTCACCGGCCTGATGCGCGGGCACTTGCCCCAACGGGCCCCGGACGTCGCGCGGCCCTTCATGTATCACCCGGCCGTGCTGGCGTGGTATCTGTGTGATGAGCCCGACCACGAACGCTGGAGCGTCCCCCCGGACGAGATGCGTCTGGCGTCGAGGCTCCTGAGGGAGCTTGATCCGGGACACCTGACCTGCTCGGTGGTTATGCCCTGGGCCGACAGCAACCTGTACCGCTACGCCGACTCGGTGGATATCCTGATGACGGACATCTATCCCATCGGGGATGAGCGTCCAGCCAACCTGGAGTCGATCTCGCGCGCCACCGGCGTCATGCGCCGGGCGGTGAAGGATGAGAGGCCGGTCTGGGTGGTCCTCCAGGCGACGGAAAAGGGGACGCCCCAGGAGCACGTCGCGGCCACATACCTCGCGGTCGTCGCCGGGGCCGACGGAATCTTCTACTGGGAGTACGAGGACGGGGCCAAGAACCCCGACGTCTGGCACAAGGTCTGCGCACTCGCCCACGAGCTGTCCGATCTTACGGCGCCGCTTACCAGCGATGCTTCTCCGTACCAGGCCACGGTGGCGAGTGACGCGATACGGACCGTCACGAAGCGCGCGCCCGACGGCGACTATCTGATCGCCGTCAACGGTATGGGTGAGAGTGTGGACGCGTGTAAGATGGCCTTCGCTCTAGCGACCGACGGTCCGGCGACCGTCATGTTTGAGAACCGGACCGTCTCGGTGGACAACGGAGCGATCACCGACAGCTTCGCGCCCTTCGAGCGTCACGTATACAAGCTGCCGGGCCATTGACGACGCCGACCGCAGGCAGGATCGGCGGCAGAGGGTGACGAATTGCTTTCGTCGCCGAGTCATTGCACTTCATCCTCGTTCCAACAGAGGTCCCAGTATGCGCAATCTCGCCTGGCTGATCTGCATCATCGTGCCGGCATCACTTGCGTCGGGGCAAGCCCTCCTGACGGCCTACAGAGCCGACCCCGCGCCGGTCATTGACGGGACGCTGGATGATCCCTGCTGGCAGGCTGCCGGCGTCGCCTCGCGGTTCCTCTCCGCCAATGCTGTGAATACACTCCCCGGCGAGCAGACTCACGTGCAAGTCGCGTGGGATGACGCCAATCTATACGTTGGCGTGGAAGCCTTCGAGGCACTGCTCGAGCCGCGGCTGAACATGCTTCACAGAGTCACGGCGGAGAGAACCGGGCGCGACGCCCGCGTGTTCAGCGACGATTGCATTGAGCTGTTCCTGCAGCCCACCGACGCCGCGTACTACCACTTCGCGGCGAACTCGGGCACCGGCACCTATGAGGGCATCGGGACCGGCAGCGACTGGGACTGCGAGTGGCAGTGCATAGCGAAGCGGGGCACCCGCAGCTACATCCTGGAGATTGCCATTCCCCTTGCCGACCTGGGCGGGAAGCCCGAAGGTACCTGGGCGGCCAACGTGACCCGCACGCGGCCCCAGGCGAAGGAGTACAGCTCCTGGAGCGGGCTGCAGGGCGCGTTCCACCAACCGGAAGCCTTCGGCGTGCTGCGGTTCGCGGACTCTGGACCGGCACTCAAGGCAGTCGCCGTGTCTTGCCGCGAGGAGTTTTGCGAGTTCACGGCGACCCTCGCGGGAGTAGCGAATGACGCCTCGGCCTTCGAGGGCGCTGTGAGTCTAGATAACGAGGCGACAGTGGGACGAGCAACGGGCCCGGGCACTCACCGGGTCATCGCGGCACTGAGTGAAGCAGTGCGCACGGCCGGACGGTACACTGTCACCTACAGCCTGCTCCAGGGCGACGAGGTGCTGCTGCGTTCGGCGCCGCTCGAGAAAGCCGTCGCAGCGGGCACGGTGGCCCTGGCCCTGGGTACACGCAATGCCACAGCCCGCGTGACCCTCAACGGAGCGGAAGTCTCGCTGGCCGACGGAGAGGCCACATTGCGCCTTGGCGACGGCATGAACGTGCTCGCGATCCAGGCCGACGCGACCGGCGACGCACCCCGCGTCTTGCCTGCGCTGGCGATGAACGGTCGGCCGTTGCCCGTTCGCTGGATGGCGCGAGGCGATAAGCCCGAGGACGGTTGGCAGACGGGGCTGCAGACTCAAGACTGGGGGCCCGCAAGTGTTGACCCGCAGGGGCTCTGGGCAATCGAAGACGGGGAGAAAACGTGCCTGAGGGCCGGACTGTTCGTCGGAAAGCCACAGCCGCAGCTCTTCCCGAAGACCGGTGTCTTCTACATGCCGCGTGGGAGCAAGCAGTTGATGCGGCTCTACGTACACACAGCCCCTGAAGTGCCCAGTGAGGGCTACCGAATGGTCGTCGAAGTCCCCGAGGGTCTGACGTTCGTGGCCGCCGACCCGATCTCCGGCGGCGCGCCCCCCGATGTCACACTCGCCGAGGGCTTCGACGACGACGGCAGACGGATGTCGCGCTACAACGTCACCTATGACCTCATGCCCGGTCAGGGCATGGAGCTGTCCATGCGCTGGGGAGACGCCGCCGGCGCCACGCTGACCTACCAGGCCGACGATCGCAGGCGGCGGGACCTTCGACTGGCGCCACATGTCTATGGACCTGAGGGTGCCACGGGGCGCCATCAGCGCGCACCCACTGGTGATCAAGTGGCAGAACCGCGGGATCGCCGGGACCTTTTGGGTGGACAATCTCGTGTTCCGCGAAAAGGACAACGACGAGAATCTGCTGAAGATGGGGACCTTCGATGAGCCCGGCTGGGGCAAGCACCATATGCTCAAGCCGGAGGGCCCCGACGGGTCCAAATGCGTGAGGATCCTCTCGACGCCGGAGTCGGCCGACCGGCAGCAGGCCATCTGGGTC
>JALGSS010000821.1 GCA_029821745.1 Candidatus Zipacnadia bacterium | reverse complement strand
GCGCTCGGGTCGGTTCCCACCGTTGCCCTGTCCTCCGTGGCGGCGCCCGCAGCATACCCACCGTGCCGTTGGCCGTGAAGCGATCAATCCAGACGAGTTCCGGTCGCGGTGCCAAAGCGACGGGAGCGGTACACGTTTCGGAGAGGAGCCTCATTTCAGAAGCCCAGGGCGAAGCCTTGCGAAACTGACTTCAGCCCCGACGGGGCGCCATGAAACACGACGGCCACAGTCGCGCGGACCAAGACGCCCCTGACGGGGCTGGGGATGATGACGCGCGCCGTTTCCCCAGCGCTTCCGCGCTGGGCTAAGGAAGACGTCCCTGACGGGACTGACGGGACGGTATGGCGGGCCAACGCGCAGCCGCGGAGCGGCGTCTTGTTTAGCCCAGGGCGGCAGCCCTGGGAACCCGACGTCCCTCATCACCCTCGTAGCCCTGAAAGGGCGACACTCCGGCGGAGCGTACCCCGGACGAGTGCCCCTCTGCCGTCGCACCGTCTCGCAGTTGGACGGCACGATCACCCGCCTGAGGCAACCGAGACGGTGAACGGCGCCGTCCTCGAGAAGACGTACGTCGTGTCCGCGATCGTCACACGGACGTCCTCGGCGGTCACGGTGGGCCTGACGGCACGCGGCTCGGCCGGCTCGCCGTCGCCGACCTCGATGAGGTGCACCAGGGTGAGGCTGCCGGGCTGCGCCTTGGAGATGAAGTTGACCCGGGAAATGGCGGTCAGCCTGCGGCGGTTCCCCGCAAGTTGCGTCAGGTAGGACTTCTCAACGGCCGGCTCCCGGGCGGACAGCAGATCCCGGCAGCGCAGCCATGATTTCTCGTTCGTCACCGTGACCGATCCCTTCTCGACCTTGGCCGTTGCGGCGGGCACGTGCAGCATCCACTTCACCTCGGGCACCGTCTTGCCGTCCGTGGCGAGAAGGTTGTCCACGATCACCACGGTCCCCGGGCGGACGAAGAGCAGTTGGCGCACGCAGGATTTGACGGTGCCCGGCACATAGGCCTGGGCGAACTGGCCGGCGACGGCGGTCCACTCCCCCGCGTGCTTGTAGAAGGGCACGTCCCCGATTTCGAGCCGGCGCCCGTCTCTGGGGCTCTGGCGCGCCTTGTTGAATTCGGCCAGGTCCTTGTACCACTGGCCGCGCACCGGGCGTTGGGCCTTGCCGCCGAGCATCAGGGTGTTGTGGGCGTTGGTCTGCGCCTGGTGGCCGTAGACGTTGCCATACCTGCCGGCGTCCACGGCCAGCAGGCCGTTGCGGTAGATCACGAAACTGCCCGCGTCGTAGTGGTAATGACACTGGTAGTAATCCGTGCAGCGGAAGCCCACCACCGTGGCGTCGTCCTTCCACGAACTGCGCATCATGGCCTGGCCGCTGTGCTTCCCGCCGGCCAGCATGGCCAGCGGCGGCTCGGCGGGGGCCGTCTTCAGGTGCCGCGTATAGAGAAAGTACATGATGGCCGTCTCTTCGTGGAACCGAGCCATACCGCGCTTGCCGGCCAACCACCGGCTGAAGTAGGCGCCCTGCGGGTGCTTCAGGGCCCAGGTGGCGGCGTCGGCCACGCCGGCGATCTCGTGGGTCACGCCCCCGTCGGGGCCCTGCTGGATATCGCCCCAGGGGATGAAGCGCATGTTCGGCAGCGTGCCCTGGATCATCCCCTCCAGTTGGCGGGCCAGCCAGTCGTTCTGCTTCGCCCTGATGACCCCGACCGCGTCGGTCTCGAAGGCGCTCTGGGTGGCCATCAGCGTCCAGATGCAGGTCGCTGGGCAGTAAACGTACCAGTAGCCCATGGCGTCGCCGGCCTGGCCGTTCAGGTGCTCCATGGCCGGAAACATGCGCTCGTGAAAACGCGTGCGCACCACCTTCATGAGCGCCTTGGTTCGCGGGTCGTCCCCGTAACTGGCCATGGCCCAGAGGGCCAGACCACAGTTGTTCATCCAGACGTAATTGTGGAAGACGTGATCGTCTCCGCCCCTGAGCCCGCCCATCTTCTCGTTGACCAGCCGGAAGGCCTTGTCGCGGACCTGGGCCTTGAGTTCCTCGGTGAACTTGGGATGACTGTGAAGCCAGTCGTAAGCGAGAGACAACTCGCGCAGGCCGAAATACACGTCGAAAGCGTGCCGCGGTGGAACCCGATCGAAGGACGTGAGCCTGGCGATCGCTTTATCGACCGCCGCCTCGTCGCCGGTGAGCAGCCAGACCATGGCCTGCGCGGCAGCGTTCTTCTGGCCCTTGAGGGTCTTGAGCGCCTGCTGGAAATCGGCGTCGCGCTCGAGGGCCTTGAGTTGGTCCAGGGAGATGGCGTAGGGCGTGGCCCTGGGCCGCAGCAGGAGCCTCGGCCGGTCCCTCTTGATCGTCTCGCCCGGCGGGATGATCTCCGCGTTGGCCGCCCGGGCACGCATGCACGTGCACAGGACCAGGGCAACCACGGGAACAATCGCTGTCCGGCGCATCATCACACCTCCTTTGTCCTTACGTGGTCTGCTCCGACCCTGAGGCCTGGGACCCCCGAGGAAAACGGGGGACAGAAACATACGATTTGTGGCTCTTCTCCGAAAAGTGTACCGCGTGGATGCGGTCCAGAGCGATGTCCCAACCCGATGGGATTTATCGCTTTACGGCCAACGGCAGGTTGGGGCTTCTCAATGCGG
>JALGSS010000820.1 GCA_029821745.1 Candidatus Zipacnadia bacterium | reverse complement strand
CTCGGCGGCTGAGGGCGAGATCACGATGGACAGCCTCAACAAGTGGCGGCAGAAGTTCGGGCTGGCACTGGTTGGCGAGGGCAAGAACCGGAAGGGCTACTGCATGAGGTACGCGCTGGAGGACGTGAACAAGCTGCGACAGCCCGCCGCCGATGAGGCGAGCGGCAAGGGCGCGTCCATGCAGCCCATGGGGCCGGCGCAGGTAACGGCATCAGCCGCAGACGCCAAGGCGGCCCAGATCAAGGCCCTCCAGGACCAGATCCAGGCGCTGCAGGACAAGCTTGATGAACTGCTCGCGCAGTAGCCTCTAGACAACGCGCGAACCGGGTAGGTGGGGTCGTCGACGGCCCCGCCTCCCACACCCCTCGGCATCCGGGAACGCTCCATAGCGCGTAGGGGGCCTGTGATACCCCGCAAGTGGTGGCCAAGCACGCTCTCTCCATGGCCACACTCCCTCTCGGCGAATTGTCGGTACGGGCCCGCCCAGGTCTCGGTCGACGCACGAACATGGCCAGACTACTTGGTGCGATCCCAGACCTTGACACCATCGGGTGCGTTGAGTTTGAACAGGCTCTCTGGTAGCTCAGGATTGAGGTCGAGCCTGAGTATGGTGAAGCGATCGCTCTTAAGGCGTCGCCTCTTTGATGGGTCCGCCGTCGGCACGGTCCACCGGGCTTGGGTGCGTGTCCTGGCAAACCACACCGGGTGATCGCCACCGTATTGCGTGAGGTCCGTTGCGGTCTCCACAACGTGCGCTGATGACTTGTCGGTAGGCTCCGGCACGTCCTGCTCGTACCTCATCACAACGAAGTCCCGCTCGGGTGCGATCCACCAACGAAACCGCACGCCGCGGGGGAGGACGCGTTCCGGGTCTGGGTGGCTTTCCACGATGCAGCAAGTGACGCCATCGATCTTCTCTTGACCCGTGAGTTCAAAACCAAACTCATCGAGCAAGTAGCTCGGGGGCAGAGCGTTCGACCAGGAAGTACCGAGCCTCAACCATGGTGCGACTTGACTGTAGTCGACATTTGAGCTGTCATGCGAGATCATCAGGGAATCCGGTGCCTCGTACTTGTAGGCGAGGGTGCCGGTCCATGACTTCGAGCTCACACCGACGCTGGGCACGCGATCAGACATGGCCGCCGGGGCGCGCCAGACGACCAGATCCTCGCGCAACCTGTCTCCCTGGAAGGCCCACATCGCCAGCATGTAATACTGATCGACAGGGGGCTGCGTGTCACCGGGGCGAAGGTCCTGACTCACTTCGATAAAGAACTCGCCCATCGCGCTCGCAACACGTTCCTCCCGGTGCTTCACGCCTCTGCGAATGGTCTCGAGGGTATCGTCGGTCAACTCAATTGGGTTGTCACCGCCGGCGTCGGCCAGAACGCCGGACAGAGCCGTCAGGCACACCATCACCAGAACCACCCCGTGTCGGAGACGCATGGCAGGTAATCACCCTTCATCGGGCGGCGCAGCGAGCCAACCCGGAGCAACACTCTCACCTCGGCAACCACACAACAACTCACAGACTAATGAATATCAATTTTGTATATTTTATGTTATTTATGATCAATACCATTATGAGTGATGACGAGCAGCGTTACAAGGGGGCCGAAGGCAGTGCGAGGCGATGCGAGCGACGGGGGATCGTGGGGAATTGCGCGAGTGTCGGCGGACCTGTGTCGGGTCAGCGAGGCGAGCCCCAGACCTCCCGCAGGGCGCGTCCGTAGTCGGGATGGTGCAGCAATGGGGGATTCTCGTCGCCGGGCGTGCTGTCCGGGTTTCCGTATGGCCAGTACAGCGCCCCGGCCAGCCCGCGCCTGGGCAGACAGCCACCCACTGCCACCAGCATCTCCGTTCCCGGGACACTTCCTGTGCGCGTAATCATTGAGCGTGGCTGAGGCCCGGCATACGCCCTTCTCCTGAGCGAGAGGCTCTAGTCGCCGCCCAGGGCCCGGGCATCGAATCGCCCCACGGCGATTGCCCAATCAGACTCGTGAGGCGCGCTCCAGGTCTGCTTCGTTGCGGCCATCTTGTCCAGAGGGATCTCCAGATAGTCGGCCTTGACGTCCACCGCCACCGCCGGCAACGCCCCGGCAGCCGCAGCCAGGTCAATATCGACCGACGATGTCTGCTCCTTGTAGAAGACGTAGTGCTGGCCGTCCGGCGAGGCAAGGCAATAGCCGTCCGTCAGGTCGTTGCGGCATTCCATGTCCAGCAGGAATCGGCCACGCCAGAAGGTCCGGTGCGTACGGAACGCCCACTTGAGGGAAGCCGGGTGGTACCCGCACGGCCCCCCGGGACGGAAGGGCCCATACGCGTTGAACCGGGTCGAGTAGTGGCCGAAGAAGCCACCCATCCCGCCCGCCATCGCCTCCCACCAGATCAGCCTCCGGCAGCCGGTCTCGTTCAGTCGGTCTGGATCGGGCACGGTGCCCGGCCAGCACTGCCAGCGGTTGTATGTATGGCGCTCCTCGTAGATAGAGGGCTTGTCCCTATGGGTCTCCAGATCCTGTCTGATCTCGGCGTAGTCGGCCGGCCCCTTGTCGCTCGTCTGCAGGTCATAGGGGTTGCCCCCAAATCCCGCGTAGGAGTTGCCCCCGAAACAGTCACCTTCCCACCCTCGGGAAGTCAATATGTGCGGCCAGCCCATCAGCCGATTCAT
>JALGSS010000819.1 GCA_029821745.1 Candidatus Zipacnadia bacterium | reverse complement strand
GGTCATCGCCCCGCACCGTTACTCGGGGGCCGAACGCATTGCCGTCTGCCTCGCGGACCAACTGGGGCAGCGCGGACATCGCGTTGTGTTCGCCTGCAATGGGCAGGACGAGTTTGTGACCGAACTCGCCACCCGTGACATCGAGTGCATCTCCGAGGGCATCTACGGCAAGGCGAACCCTCTGCCGCTATACCGCTTGCTGACGCTGGCCCGCGAGGTCGACGCGGACATCATCCACACCCACCTGTCCAGCGGAGCCTGGCTGGGTAGTGTCGCCGGTCGCATGCTGCGTATCCCCGTTCTCGCGCACGTTCACGCGCTCAACACCAAGACGTGCTTCGTCCACGCGGACATGCTGGCGGCGTGCTCCAGGGGCGTCAAGGAGCACATGGTCGGGCAGGGGGTGCCCACGGAGCGCGTCCGCGTCATCTACAACGGCATCAACCTGCAAACCCTCGAGCGGCTGCGGCCCCTCGAGGATGTGCGCACGGACATGGCGATCAGCGATGGCCAGCCGATCATCGGCGTGGCGGCCCATCTGACTGCGAAGAAGGGCCAGCGATATGTGGTCGAGGCAACTGCTCTGCTCAAGGACAGGCATCCGAATCTGTTGTGCTATCTTCTGGGCGAGGGCGAGCAACGCGCGGAGCTCGAGCAACTGGCGCGGGACCTTGGCGTCGCCGATCGCGTGCGCCTGCTGGGCTTCCGGACCGACGCCGTGGACCTGATGCAGGCAATGGACATCGTCGTGCTCCCATCTGTCGCGAAGGAGGGCCTGGGCTTGTGCCTGCTGGAGGCATCGGCGCTGCGCAAGCCCGTCATCGGCAGCGATGCGCCGGGCATTGATGAGGCCATCGACCGCGACCGGACGGGATTGCTCGTGGCGCCTCGCCAGGCGGACGCTCTCGCCGACGCGATCGATGGGCTCATCCGTGACCGCGAAATGCGCGACCGCATGGGCATTGCCGGCAGAGAGCGTGTGGAGCGGCTGTTCTCGCTCAACCAAATGGTGGAAAGCACTGAGAAGCTCTACTACGAGATGATCGACGCGAAGAAGCGCCGCGTCAGGAGGCCACAATGAGCACCACCCGCAAGCCGAAGATCGGTCTTCTCGGTCTCATGCTCGAGCTCTACGACAAAGCGCTACCAGATCTGAAGCCCAAGCAAGAGGAGTTCGCAAGGCAGGAGATCGTTCCCCGGCTTGCCGCACTGGGCGAGGTCACCTACTCGGGCATTCAGAACACCCGCGAAGGTATCGCGGATGCCGTGGACGAGTTCATCGCGCAGGACGTGGACATCGTGATCACCGTCCACTTCTCGTACTCCCCGAGTCTCATCGCGCTGCCCGAGTTGCTCCGCTGGCAGGGACCGATCGTCATGTTCAACACGCAGCGCCTCTTCGGCATCGACGACAACCTGCAGAGCACCGACGTGACTGATAACCACGGGATGCACGGTGTGCAGGACCTCGCGAACACGCTGAACCGCGTCGGGCGAGACTACGCGGTGGTTACCGGGCACTACGCCGACGAGGTCGTCCTCGGCGAATTGAACGGCTGGGTGAAGGCCGCCCAGGCAGTGAGAACCTTGCGGTCCGCTCGGATCGGCCAGATCGGCTACGCCTTCCAGGACATGGGTGACTTCGGCGTCGACGAGACCCTCTTCCTCGCGCATGTCGGCCCTCACGTCATCAAGGTGAAACTCGATCGGCTGGCGGAAGCCCAGGACGCGGCGCCGCTGGACGAGCTTCAGGCCATCGTCGCTGCGGACCGGGAACGGTTCGACGTGGATGAGACGATCACGGCGGAGGAGCACCTGAGATCCGCGCGCGCCGAGTGGGCTTTGCGGAGGGTCATGGCTGACCTCAAGCTGGACGCGGTGTCGATCCACTACGAGGCCATGTCCGCCGACCCCCGCTTCAATGCTCTGCCCTTCGCGGCGGCCAGCAAGCTCATCAGCGAGGGATACGGATTCGGCGGCGAGGGCGACGTCACGTCGGCTGCAGCGGTCCTTGCCATGCACGGCCTGTGCGGCTGCGCATCGTTCTCCGAGATGTTCACGATGGACTTCGAGGGCGACAGCATCTACATGGCCCACTACGCCGAGGCGAACCCGGCGATGGCGCGTCAGAGCAGCAAGCCCCGGCTGGCCCGCCGAGACGGCTGGGTGGGCTCCGGCGGCGTGTCGACCTCCCTGGCCTTCTCCTTCGAGCCCGGCCCCGCAACGGTCATCAACCTGACCATCGGCGAGGAGGGCATGCCCAAGCTGATCGCGTTCTCCGGTGAGATTCGCGACTTCTACCGGCCCGGCTTCGACACGCCCCACTGCCTGTTCGCGCCCGAGGACACCATCACCGAGTTCCTCAACGAGTATTCGGCTGAGGGCGGGTCCCATCACCTCGCGCTGGCCCCCGGGTACCACCTCGCGACCGTGATCAAGTTCGCCGAGCTGCTCGGGATCAACTACGTGGTGATCTAGCCGGGCGTTTGCCGTCAGCCCCCGTTGGGGCTTGAAGGCAAAGGCGGACGGCACCTAACCCCCCGGCCCCCTTCCCTGAAAGGGAATGGGGAGCACGGCACTGGTGAAAGGGAATGGGGAGCACGGCACTGGCTCATGACCGCTGGTCGTTTTCGATAGCAGGTTCGCGAAGTCACATGAGGGGAGCCACTGGTCCCCGCTCTGCGGGACCAGTGCGTTGTCGCGAACGACACCTACCCCCCGGCCCCCTTCCTGTGAGGAATGGGGAGCACGGCACGCCGGTCCCACGTCGTGGTGACCAGTGCGTTGTCGCGAACGACACCTACCCCCCGGCCCCCTTCCTGTGAGGAATGGGGAGCACGGCACGCCGGTCCCACGTCGTGGTGACCAGTGCCACCCGTCACTCACAGAGCCGCCCGTACGTGTCCGGGCGCCGGTCGGCCAGTCGCATGTCCCGCAGGACACCCGTTTCGCCGCCGAAGGTCCGGTAGCCCAGCTCCGCCGCGTCCAGGTCGATCTCCCGCATCACGACA
>JALGSS010000818.1 GCA_029821745.1 Candidatus Zipacnadia bacterium | reverse complement strand
GCTGCTGCAACTGCAGTACGGCAATGTTGCCGAGGCACTGGCGCGATACAAGGGAATGGCGCGCGGAACACTGGGTGGTCGCAAGAACGGGCTGTGGGTCTGGCGGCCGGGAGACGACGAGCACGCGGCGCTTGGCATCCCCGGCACCCACACTCTCGGACAGGCGACATACCCGTCGCTGATCGCGCTGAGGGCTGCGCGCCACACGGGGGACCCAGGGCTGATCGCCGACGCGCTTGAGGCCGCCCGGCAGATGGGCCTCTATGATGTGCCCAGAGGGGCGTCCATGTGGGAATGCCCCCAGTACCAGCCGGATATCCTGGCCGCAGCGCTGGCGATCAAGGCGTACTGCGAGGCGTACCGGCTCACCGGCGATGATCAGCATCTGAATCACGCACGGTACTGGGCCTGGACCGGGCTGCCCTTCCTGTACACGTGGCAATTGGACGACTACCCCACGATGCTCTACAACTCCATCGGAGTCATGGGCTCCACGTACTACACGCACTCCTGGATTGGGCGGCCGGTGGTGTGGATGGGTCTTGACTACGCCTACGCGCTGCAGGACCTGGCGGAGTTTGACGACTCCTTCCCGTGGCTGAAGATCGCGCAGGGAATCACCAACTCCGCAATGTGGCAGCAGTATGCGGACGGCCCCAGCAAGGGATGCTACCCCGACTCGTGGGAGATGGCGACGAACACGCCGAACCCGGCGGATATCAGCCCACTGTTGATCATGACCAATGAGTTCCGGCTTCGCGGCCTGTCTCTGGAGACCCGGGGAGTGCGCATAGATGGTGTGGAGCCCCCGGTCTTCGTGAACGCAGGCACGGATATCCAGGTAACCGATGACGGCCTCGCCGACGGGCGTCTCGCCTACGCGCTGGATGGCGTTGCCGGGTTCCCGACGCACGTGGTGATCGCGCCCGTTGCGCTACCGGCTCAAGTGGAAGGTGCGGGAGCTCGTGTGACCTCCAGCGACGAGCTGGCGGCCGTTGGGGACGGATGGCTGTACGACGAGGGGCTTGAAGCGCTCATCGTGAAGCACTCGATGAAGGCGGCCCAGGTTACCGGACGCATCCGATGGACTGCACCGTAGCGAGAGACGTGAATGGACGACCCGATGGGAGGAAATGCGTATGGATCGGCGAGAATGGATGAAAGTGGCAGGAGCCGGGCTGCTGGCCTGCGCGGCGGGACCGGCGGCACGGGCACAGAAGGGCGAAGGGAGTGCCGATGACGCGATGATTACCATCCCCGCTGGACCGTTCGTGATGGGCACGTCGGAGGAGGATGCCCGGAAACTGGCTGATGCCGAGGGGTTTCACGTGAGCTGGCTCAGCGGCGAGTTCCCCCGGCGCGTGGTGGATCTGAAGGCCTTCGCGATCGACCGCTACCCGGTGACGAACCGCGAGTTCGCGGAGTTCTGCGCAGACAAAGGGTATCCCGCGCGAGCGCACTGGCATGGGAAGCGGCCGCCGAAGGCCCTGCTGGAGCACCCGGTGGTGTGCGTGAATCTGGCCGACGCGCAGGCGTATGCTGCCTGGGCCGGGAAACGCCTGCCGACTGAGGCCGAGTGGGAGAAGGCAGCCCGGGGCGAGAACGGGCTGTTGTATCCGTGGGGTAGCGAATTCGATCCGCAGGCTTGCCGCTGGAACCCGGATCCGTCAACGCAGGGCCCCGGGACAGCACCGGTGACGGCGCATCCGCGGGGCGCGAGCCCGTTCGGCGTGATGGACATGGTGGGGAACGCGGCGGAATGGTGTGCTGACAGCCCGGGCCCGGCCTCGGCATTCATCAAGGGCGGCTGCTGGTGGACGGAGCGCCCAATCAACCTGCGGCCGGCCGCAAGGAACATGAGCGGGTCCGCGAACAACGCCAGCGATTTCTACGGCTTTCGGTGTGTCAGGGAGGTGGGTTGAATGGGGCGCATACGAATCATCGCGCGATCCGGCTCAATGGGGGCCAATCTGACGAACATCCCGGCATTCCCGGGAGAGAACTTCGGGCTGGGCTTCCCCGAGGCCATCGGCGATATGAACCGCACTTACTGGTTCAACCTGCTCAAGCCGGATTGGCGGGAGCTGGACGACGGCGTGTGGGAATGCGTGTGCCGAGGGGACGGGGAGCTCTCCTATTGGATCACCCTGACGCCCGGCGAGGACATGGTCGAGGCGAAGCTGGGCGTGACGAATGAGAGCGACCGGGACTGGCCCGGCAGCCTGGCCTTCAACTGCTTCCAGTGCGGGGGCGCGCCGTCGATCAAGGACCACGAGTGCGTGCGCCACTGGGTGAGGACGCAGGGCGAGTTCAAGCGCTTGGTCGAAGTCCCGCGCACATTCGGCCCCAGGCCCGCGATCCAGCTTTACAGCGTGGAAGGTGCGCCGAAGGGGATGGACATCCCTTTCGTGGCGAACTTCAAGGCGACGCCTGACGTCGTCCTGGAGTGATGGATGGCGATCCAGTCGCGGGACGGGAAGCGACTTGTCGCGACCGCGTCGGACCCGGCGATGTTCCTGTTCCAGAACATGGAATACTCGTGCATCCACAGCGCGGCGGGATTCGGGCCACTCAAGCCCGGGGAGTCAGGCGAGGCCGTCACGCGCGTGTACTTCGTGGAAGCCGGTCTTGAGGACTGGCACGCGCGGATGCCGGCAGATATGGGGTAG
>JALGSS010000817.1 GCA_029821745.1 Candidatus Zipacnadia bacterium | reverse complement strand
TCCCAGCCCAGCACCGAGAACGCCGAGATGCTCCCAGGGGTCTTCTGCTTCAGATCCACGCCGTCGACACGCATCGGCACATCCCAGCGGACCTCGAGCCAGACCGGAAGGACCGCGTCATATGGCTTCCACGAGGTCCGCTCGTCCCCATCAATCAGGTTGTCCGGGTAGAGGCTTTCGTAGTTCGCGAAGGACGATGCGAGAACCAGCGCACCATCCTGCTGAAGCGCGATATTCCCGTCGACCTCACTGGTGTCGGCCACCGCCTCCGGCTTCACTTCTTCAGGCTTCGGCAGGTCCTTCGCCACCGCCTCATACTCCTCTCGAATCTCCTCGGCGGACAGCGCCCGGTTGAGCACTTTGAACTCGTCTATCGCCGTACGCTCCTTCCCGAGATAAGCCCAACCGGCGTAAGGCGTCCCCACTGCGATCTCCCATCGCCCCTCGGTCGGCAGCTTCACCGCCGGGCTCTCACCGGCCACCTCGCCATCGACGAACAGCCGGTAGAGCTTCTCGTCCCAGGTCACCGCGATATGGTGCCACTGTCCCTCGCCCCACAACCCAATCGGGACCTGGATTCGCGTAGCTTGCGGCCCCACTGCCGTGTTCTGGGCAAGCACGGTCAGGTCCTTTGGCTGCCAGTACTTGTAGATGATCAAGCGGACGTACTCGCGCTCGATATCGGTGCACGTGAAGCTCGCGAAGAAGACGAAATTATCGGACAGCACAGGCCGCCAGTCCTCCGGCTTCACCCACATCGAGCAAGTGCCCTCCTTCGGGAAGAAGCCCTCATTCATGAAGTACGTGCACTTGTTCTTCCCGCCAAGGACCCTCGCTTGCCCACTGACACCGTCCACAAACGGCCCGTTCATCGTCACAAACGGGGTACTCGTCTTCGGTTCCCCAATACCAAGTGCGGCATCATGGACACCATCAAACCCCGCCGCGAACAGAAGGTCGTCCCGTTGCGCACAGACCGGTACAGCGCCCAAGCCCGCCAACAGCAAGACCATCAGTACTCGCATCAGCCATCCTCCAATGAAACGCCGTTACACACACCTATTCGCGCCCAAGGACTACGAAGTGACAAGCACGAGTCAGGCTACTCGGCCCGCACGAGGAACAGGCGGTCTACAGAGGTCGTCTTCATCTGGCCGTAGCCGCCGACTCCCCCGGGCTGAACCTGTATCGTGGCGCCCTTCTCGAGCCGGTGGAGCCCAAGGTCCACGGTCTGGTACTCCGCACTGCACGGCACCACGATGCGGCTGATCTCACCCGCTCCGCCATCGGCCCGGTTCCAGGCGTAGATTCCCGCGACCACTGCCGCGGGCGCATCACCGGCCGCCTCGGCGCGGAGCACAGCATATACCCGCCAGCGCCCGGCCAGGTGGGCAGGAAGCTTGAAGCGCGCCTCCAGGGCGGGATCGCCGCCGGCCAGCCGGAGGGCCTTGCCATCACTGGCGGCGGGATCGTCTGTCACTCCCCCTGCTCCCTCCGGCGTCACCTCGAGACGGTCTTCCTGAATCTCCTCCCAGGCCCACGGCGGCAGCTTCTCGCACTCGACGGGCGCCGCCCCGCGACGCGGCGGAAAGAGCGCCCGGAGCTTGCCCACATACTCGGCGAAGCCCGCCCACTCGCGGTAGCAGTCAGCCTTGAACTCGTTGAGCGCGATCTGCTCCACGGCGACATACGGGTCTTCGGGGCCACGGAAAGCGCGGCCTTCGCGCACGGCGGCCTGGCGCAACTCGCGGTAGCGTTCTACCCAAACTACGTCAATGCTCAGGCGCGCGCGGCGGACACGGTAAGTGAGGATCTCATCGGCAGCGACGGCCGCTTCGGCGGCGTCGAAGAACCGGGTGGCGGCGTTGAGGTCCTCCAGCGTCAGCCAGTGGCGCGTGGTTGAGTCATAGACGCCCAGCCAGAGGCCTGGATCCGGGTTGATGGCCTTGTTGATGAGGTCGAGGTACTGCAGAAGCTGCGGCCCGGCGGCGCCATAGTAGGCGTTCAGGAACTCGCTGATGAGCGCGCGCTCGTCCTGATCGGGGTTCCACATGAGCTGGGAGGTGACCCAGGCGCGCAGGTGCATGAACTCGCCCGTGCTGCCCCAACTGCCCTGCGTGAAGACCCCCTTCACCCCGTTGTCGCGATAGAAGCGCAGGCTCTTGCCCGCGACGAAGTGGTTCGGATGGGGCTGGATGAAGTTGGCGAAGTGGGGGTCGTAGTCCCACATGTACAGGTGCGCAGACAACTCATGCCAGCGCTTCACATAGCGGTTGAAGCGCGCCACGTCCGGGATGGCGTGCTTGTGGTTGCGGTCCAGGACGCCCAGTTGGATGAGCACGTTGGGGCGCGGCTTGAGCGTGGCCGGTGGCTTGTCGGTGTGCCAGTAGGCGAGGGTGCTGAGGCGCACGCGCGGATACTTGGGCGCCACCGCGTCGGCGACGGAGTTGACGAAGTCCAGAAGCGGGCCGGACTCGCCACCCTCGCGGGTTCTCAAGGCCTCACAGGCCTCGCACCGGCACACGGCGTTGGCATCGTCGCAGCTCACGGAGAGGATGTCCGTGTCCGGGTGGTCGGCCAGATAGGCGAGGACCTCCTGGGCCGCCTGCGCCCGCGCGCCGGGGGAAGTGAAGCAGATGGCGGCGGGCTTGCGCTTCCCTCCCGGCTTGTCCAGTGAGTACCA
>JALGSS010000816.1 GCA_029821745.1 Candidatus Zipacnadia bacterium | reverse complement strand
AGCATGAGATCCACCAAGAAGTTCTCCATCCCGCGAATGCGGCAGGCGACCTCGCACAATCCCGCGCAGACGCCCTTGAGCACGACCGGGTAGCCCGCGGCTCTGTACGCTTCCGCCTGCTGGCGCAGACCCTCGATTCGGGTGCGATCGCCGCCATCCGGCCAGTTGTGGCTCTCGATGGCGTCCACGGTCGTGGTCATATCGGGGATGGGGCTTCGGACGAGACTGTAGTACAGGCCGCCCTCCTTGGGCATGTGGTGGGTGATGCCCCACTCATCGTTGTACTCCCAGGCATCGCCCGCGTCAGTGACCGGGGTCGTGATCGTGTTGCTTGTGATGGGAAACAGGCCCTTGATGTCGATCCCGAAGCGGCCGGCGACATCATCGTCGGGCAGCGCGATTTGCTGCACGTCGTCCGCGATGGTGGGCTCGCAGTCCGGGAGCCCGAGATGACCGCGTAGGTTCCGGTAGGCGATGACCGATATGCCCGTGACGTGGGTGCTGCCAAGGTCCAGGGGCACTCGGTCCGGTTCGCGGTGGTCCAGTGCGGTCAGTACGCGTTGCATCGGCTCCATGGGCTGGGTCCTCCTGGGTTGGGCGCTTCCCTGCGGCAGTCTTGTTGAGACATTTCGCCTGAGAGGTCGAGCGCCCTCCCTGGACAGTGCCGGGCAGGTTGGCGTGGCGACGTGGCGAAAGAAGCAACATAGCCTAAGCATGAAAGGGTGCTATCGATGCTCGCGCTTCTGACGCTCCTGGCCTTGAGTTCCGTGTGCTGCGCGCAGGTTGGCCTGCCGGTGGAGTTTGACAAGGGCTCCGGGTGGGAGCCGCGCCCGGCGTTCCTGGGCAACGCAGCGGACGTTCCGGGGATCGTGCCGGCGGATGGCGTAGTGACGCTGACCGTGGATGAGCCCGGAAGAGGGATGAAGTTCGAGTTGCCGCTTCGGCCCTTCAACTCTGAAGCGGTGACCTATCTCATCCTGCGATACAGGGCGCTGAATCTGGGCGGCGGCTATGCGATTTGGATGTACGATGGCAGCCAGGGGGGCCTGCAGGTGGTGGGCACGGATGAGCTGCAGCAGGATGGCCGGTGGCATGTGCTCGCGGTTGACCTGGCCGGTCGGGGCGTCGCAGGCGGCGTGCGCAGCGTGCTGACCGAAGTGCAATGCGCGGGCGAGCCGGCTTCGGTGAGCTTCGACTACATCCGAGTGAGTGATGAAGTCCCCGAGGGGGCGACTGTGATGGGTGGCGAGGCGCTCGACGCGAAGGAATACGTGCTGCGTCCCGCGGATCTCGTGCGGGAGCCGCAGCCCGACTGGCTCAGTCTCGATGCTGACCGGCACAGCGCGACTGACGAAGACGGCGTGCTTCACCTGCAGGCTGAAGGGCCCGGCAAGGGCATGAAATGGTCGCTGGACATTGAGGATCCCATCGACCTGGGCCAGTTCCGGTACGTGGCGGTCCGGTACAAGGCGGAGAATGTAGAGCCGTGGGGAGACTACTTCGTTTGGCTCGGGAGTGAAGGCGGCGGGATGCCGCAGGAGTCGGTTACCGTCATGCCCTTGAGCCAGGTGCGGGGCGACGGAACCTGGACGGTGATGGTGGGGCAACTGCGCGAGGAGTTCACGGCCGTGAATCTGGCGCTCCAGGTGAGCAGTTCGGGCGCGAGGGGAGACGCGTGGATCGACACGATTCGGTTCACCACGCGGCGTCCCCTGATCGACGTGTCCGACTTACTGCCCTTCGAGGAGGGTTGGGGCAGTTCCGACCTGCCCGAGGAGAACTTCAAGGCGCTGGACATGTCGGCAGCGGCGAACGCCCGCGTTCAGAGCGGATTGAGGGCGCTGGGACTGAGCGAGTGGTTGCCGGGCGGGAAGGTCACCAGCCGTGGCATCCCCTTTGAGCTATCTGACGCCGAGTACAACGTGCTCAAGACCCCGATGGACATCGACCAGACGGTGGGCGTGGACGTCGGGGCGCGCGCGAAGGAGCTGTACCTGCTGCTGGGGGCCAATCTGCCGACGGTGGACCTTGCACGAATGGGCGATCCCCTGCCGATGCGCGTGTTCTCGAACCCGGAGCGGTTCGTCGTGCGCGTGGCGTATGAGGACGGCGTGACCGATGAGATGTTCCCGATCAGTGTGGGCACGGGGCGGTATGAGGTGCGCTCGGGGCCGGAGGTCTACTGTCTGACGGGCCTGCGCGACGTGGCGATCAAGCGAGTTGAGTTGAGGAACCGGATGGACACGGGGTCTTTCGTGCTGGCAGGCATCACGCTCAACCAGGGGGAGGCGATCGCCGAGGCGCCACATGTGACCGGGCTGCCGGCTCCGACAGCCCAGCGCGAAGAGACACCTGGCGCTCCGACCATCGAGGCTCGTGGCGATGGCATCTGCCGGCTGACGAATGGCCTGATGGCGATGACGCTGCAGGTTGGAGAGGGCCTCGCGCTGCGGGGCATCGACAACCGGTGCCTGCAGGGCGAGACAATGACGGTCCAGCCGGGCCCGTTGTTCGAGTTGGGAGACGGGGAAACAACCGTGACCTCGGAGGAAGTCCTGGTGAGCGTGGCGTCGGTTGAGACCCGCACTGACTCGGCCCAGCTTGTGCTGACCGTGGATGCGACGGCGAAGGACATCCCCTTGAAGGGCACGCTGACCTTTGAGCTGAGGCCCGGCGGGGACATC
>JALGSS010000815.1 GCA_029821745.1 Candidatus Zipacnadia bacterium | reverse complement strand
TGGCGCAATCCCGCAGTCTCCAGGATATCCCGGGCGTTCTGCAGATAGCGGTGCACCTCGGACGCCATCCCGGGCTTCTCCGCCAGGTAGCGCGTGGGGCGAAGCAGCACCACGTCATACTCGTCGGCGGTCCCGGGCAGCAGTGCGGTCATGAGGATTAGAGTCGACAGTAGGCGCATGGGCAGGTCCTCCACTGCGGGAATGGGAATGTCTCCTATGCGGTTATACAGTTCAATCTCAGCGGCCCTGTGTCCTCCGCGGAGGGCGGCGATAGGGGAGAGCGGCATGCTGCGTTGTGCGCTGGTAGCTACCGCATTCTTGTTGATTGCGGCGACGGGGGCGTTCAGCGCCCCTCTGGAGCTTGTCGCCGACGGCGCCACCGATTACGTGATCTACTACGCGGATCAGGCGCCCGCATCGGTGCGGATGGCGGCGGCGGAGCTGCGCAGCTACATCGAGAAATCGACGGGCGTGCGTCTGGACATCGTGAACGAGCCCGGCAACCCCATGATTTGCCTGGGCGATAACCTGAGCGGGTTCTTCTCGCTCGTGCCAGAGCAGGCGCTGTCCGTCAGGGCCACTCAGTGACACCGCATCACGTCAGCCTGAATACTGTCTCGTTCGAGAGGAATGGTCCCTTGTCCTGTCGCGCATTGGCGTGTCTTGCCCTCCTCGCGGTTCTCCGCGCGGCATCCGTCGCAGCCGATCCGGGCGACCCCATGATTGCGGTCGTGGGTGAAGACATCGCGGACCTCGGCGACACGTTCGAGACGATGCGCATGATTGCGGTCGTGGGTGAAGACATCGCGGACCTCGGCGACACGTTCGAGACGATGCGACTGGAGCCGATCGTGGTCCCTCGCATCGAGGACATCCCGGCGAATGCCGCTGCGGTGCTGGTGCTTGCCGAGCGCTATCTCGAGCCGCGCGACTTGTCCGCAAGCGACGTGGCGGCTCTGGAGACCCTCGCTTCTCGCGGGGCGCGTGTCTACGTCGAGTTCGCCCGTGCAGCGGGTGAGGATGGCCTGTTCGGCGTCACCACCGACAGCGAAGCGAAGCGGGCGATCCACGAGCGTCTCGTGGTACTCGAGAATCTGGGCGCTCTGGAACCCGAGGACTTGCTGGATGAGCATGACGGAGCCTATGTCGGCTTCGCCCGGCTACCCGAAGCGGCGTCGGCATTGCTGGAGTATGACCGGTGCTTGGGCACGTACGACCGCGTGCCATGGCCGGACCTTGGGGCGTTCTCGGTGACGGTCGATCTTGGCGACGAGATCGCTTTGTCATCGGCCTCCCAACGATACGGCGCGGGGCAGCCCAACTACTACCCCGAGAGCGTGGAGTTGTGGCTGTCCGACGATGGGCAGAGCTTCAGTCTGGCCGGGAGCCTGGAGCAGGACGCGATACCGGAGACCGTCAGCTTCGATACCGAGGGACGGCGCGCGCGATTCGTGCGGTTTGTCGCCCGCAAGTTTCGCCGCAGCCCAGTGACGGACTTCTTCTTCATGGGTGAGATCGAGATTCGTGATGCCGCCGGAGCGAACGTCGCCCTGAACGCGAGATACGAACTGGTGTCCTCGCAGCCGCAGTTGCCGCCATACGCAGACGACGGGCGGAAGCTGACGGATGGGATCATCGAGGGCCTGTACACGGACAAGCTGTCGGTCGGATGGCGGACCCCGCTGCCGACGAAGGTGCAGGTTTATCCGGCGGTCGTGCGCGTGCCATGGGGACAGGGCGAAGCCCTCATCAGCGCCCCCCGGATGAGCGACTTCCGCGCGCGCAACTTCCGCCTGATGCGACGCTGGGAGGAACTCTGGCGGCAGATCGTTCTTGGTTTACTGCCCGAGGACAACCGAGACCAGATCGCTGCCCGGTATGTTCCGCTTGAGGCCCACACAGAGCCACGAACCTGGGCGCCGCCGGGGACACCTGTCAAGCTAATTGTGCGCACGGACGCCAAGAGCACGGTGCAGGCCGTATCCCAGCGCTCTGGGGAGCTAACGCTGCAGGAGGTCGGTGACGGATCACTTGAGGGCGCGTTCGTGGCCGAAGCGGGCATCGACAGTCTTACCGTCACGGTGCGATCCAAGACCGGATCAG
Organism: Candidatus Zipacnadia bacterium; assembly: GCA_029821745.1. GTDB lineage: Bacteria > Armatimonadota > Zipacnadia > Zipacnadales > JABUFB01 > JALGSS01. The sequence continues at coordinate 1,363 of JALGSS010000815.1, read as the reverse complement.
CTCAGATGGTCGTGCCCTTCGACTGCAAGCCCCGACGAGAGAAGTACCGGGAGGCCCTGGACCGGAACATGAGCTGGTTCATGCGCTCGGGGGTCCTGCCCAAACCGGACGGGTCCGAGGGCATCCACTCCCAGGTGTGCATGGCATGGCTCGACGGTGGGTTCCAGAATCCCCTCGGCTCGCCCTTCCGTGTGGACTGCAATGCGATGAGCTTCGAGGCGCTATATCTGTATGGCTTGTTGACCGGCGACGAACGGTACAAGTCCGTCGCGACAAACATCGCCGATACGGTCATTGCCCACCAGTACACTGACTCCACGAAGGCCTCCTTCGGCGGCTTTCCGTGGCTGTACGAGAAGAATGAAACCATCTTCTTCTGGGACGACAATTGCCGCGTGAGCAATGCCCTGCTGTGGCTCTACCACTGGACAGGGCAGGAGAAGTACCTGCGCAGCGGGGTGCTGTGCGCTGAACTGTTCCGTCAGGTAGCGCGAGACGACACCTGCGTCCACCGCCACGCAATCCAGGCGCCCGACCTGGACAGCATCGGGCGGGAAGCCTACAGGCAGTTCTCCCAGGGGCGTGATTCCTCGTACCGGCTGATGCACTGGTGGACCCTCGCCGCGGTGACCGGGGAGCCCGTGTACCGCTCCCTGGCGGAGGAATGCACGCGCCTTTGGGCGAGCGAGTCAGACCTGCGCGGGGGCGCCCACGCGGTCTACTACACTGGGGCTGATAACATCAAACAGCGTCTCCATCGGTTGGCCGCCGGGTTTCTCAGCAACGCGAATGTGCAGCAGTACGGGATGGCCACGGTTGGTGGGGGTGGATACGCTTCTGCTTTCGTGGGCGACTGTGGCATCGGGACCCGCGATGGTGAGCCGCTGACCTGCCAGCTCTACTCCACCCCGTGGCAATTCAGGTTCGCTGTCCGCGCGTGGAAGGCGTCGGGCGATGAGACTTGTCGGCGCATGGCTGAGAGCATCGGGGACTACCTCGTGCGCATCCAGTTCGAGCACCCCGACCCGCGTCTTGACGGGTGCTGGATGCGCGGCTTCGACGTGGAGAACTGGGAGTACTACGGGGCACCCTATGACCCACAATATGGTCCCTATTCGGCCTACACGGGGTGGATGAACGCCATCGCCGATCAGGCCTTCGCCTGGTACCTGCTGGACGATGCCCCCTTCGTGCCGATGGGGCAGCACCCGGCGGCGCAAAGGGTCGTCGATGGGGCCCGAGCGCTCAGCCCGGCGCTGATCTCAGACCGGGAGAATCTCGCGCTGAAATGCCCGTACACACTCAGCAACTCGAGCGTCGGCGTCTATGCGGATGACGGGGAGAAGCTCACTGACGGCGTGAT
>JALGSS010000814.1 GCA_029821745.1 Candidatus Zipacnadia bacterium | reverse complement strand
AATGCAGCGGGTAACGCTGAGCCCGTGCGCGTCATCATCGCCGATGGGCAGTATGCCCTGGTCGGGCCTCTGGAACTAACACCCGAGGACACCGGCACGCCCGACGCCCCGGTTTCGTACGAAGCCGCTCCCGGCGCGCGACCGGTTTTCAGTGGTGGCCGCCGGATTGAGGGCTTCGTGCGCCGAGACGACGGCCTGTGGGAGACGCGAATCCCCGAGGCCGCCGACGGGGACTGGTGCTTTGAGCAGCTTTGGGTGAATGACCGCAGGGCGGTCCGCGCCCGGACCCCGAACGTTGACCGTCTGGGGGAGACCTGTGTCCCGCGCTATCTGTACACGTGGCGCAAAGTGGGATACGCGGTCGATCCCGCCACCGGAGAGACCGCGGACCTGTCGCGGCGCGCGTTCATTGCGCGTCCCGGCGACCTGGACCCGCTGTTCGATATCCCCGCGGACCAGTTGCAGGACGTGACCCTCGTCGCCTACCACTCCTGGGAAGCGTCCCGGGCGATGATGATGTGGGGGCCCAATCAGCGCTACCACTTGGAGAACTACCGCGAGGCGCTGGACGAGCCCGGCGAGTGGTTCCTCGACCGAGACGGGACGCTACTCTACTGGCCGCTGCCCGATGAGGACATGACCACGGCGTCGGTGGTGGCTCCGGTCGCGGAGCGCTTCATACAGATCACCGGTGACCCGGGCACCGGGCTCTTCGTCGAGAACATCACCTTCCGGGGCCTGACCTTCAGGCACAGCGGGTACGTTCTGCCCCCCGGCGGCCACGGCGATCCCCAGGCGGCCGTCGGCATTTCCGGGCTGCCGGGACTGTGTCGTTTCCGGGTGCCACTTCCACGACCTGGGAGCCGGAGGGCTGCGCATCGGTGAAACCGCCATCCGTCAGGACGAGGCCTACCGGACCAGCCACATCTGCTACGACAACAACATCATCCACGCGGGGGGGCGAATCTTCAACGGGGCCGTCGGCGTGTGGATCGGCCAGAGCAGCGACAACGAGGTCACCCACAACGACATCTCCGACTTCTTCTACACGGGCGTCTCGGTCGGCTGGAGTTGGGGCTACCGTGAGACGATCTCGAAACGGAACAAGATCGAGTTCAACCACATCCATAATCTCGGGTGGGGCGTCCAGAGCGACATGGGCGCCGTGTACACCCTCGGCCTGTCCGACGGCACGACGGTCAGCAACAACGTGATCCATGATATCTACTCGTATGGGAAGTACGGCTGGGCGGGCCTGGGCCTGTACAACGACGAGGGCTCCACGCACATCACGATGGAGAATAACCTGGTCTACAACACCAAAGACATGACCTACCACCAGCACTATGGCAAGGAGAACACGATCCGCAACAACATCCTTGCGTGCGGGCGTGACTTTCAGGTCTCAGTCGCCCGGGTCGAGCCGCACCTGTCCTACACCTTCGAGAACAACATCGTCTACTGGGAGACCGGGAAGCTCTTCTGGGGCAGCGTGAAGGAAGCGGACGTGAAGTTCGACAGCAACCTGTACTGGTGCGCCGACGGGCAGCCGGCGGATTTCGCGGGCCTCACTTTCGAGGAATGGCAGGCCGACGGACAGGACGAGAGCAGCATCGTCGCCGATCCGCTCTTCGTGGATGCCGCGAACCGGGACTTCCGCCTGAAGCCCAACTCTCCCGCTCTCACGATCGGGTTCAAGCCCTTCGACTACACGAAAGCCGGCGTGTACGGGGATGACGCCTGGGTGCAGCTTGCCCGGTCGCTCGCGTACCCGGACGTGGAATATGCGCCCGATCCGCCCCCACCTCCACCCATCGAGATCGACGACGACTTCGAGAGCTATCCCCTCGGAGCGACCCCGCTCGATGCGGAGGTGCACGTGGAGAACAAGGGTGACGCACTTGGCGTAACCGATGAGACCTCGGCCGGCGGCAAGCAGAGCCTGAAACTCACCGATGCCCCTGGTCTGGAGTTTACCTTCGATCCGCACATCGTGTTCCGTCCGGTCTACTCGTCGGGAGTCGCCCGGTGCAGCTTCGATCTGCGCGTCGAAGAGGGCGCCGAAGTGTGGCATGAGTACCGCGACTGGTCTGTGAACCCTTACACGGTCGGTCCGAGTCTGCAGATCATCGACGGGAAGCTCGGCTCCGGGGACCGGGACCTGATGGACGTGCCGGTGGGGGAGTGGTTCCACGTTGAGATCACCGTGCCGCTGGGCGAGTCGGCCACCGGGCAGTGGACCGCCGTCGTGTCCGTTCCCGGGCAGGAGCCCCAGCGCTTCGATGACCTGACGGTGAAGACACCCGGGTGGAGCAACCTGACGTGGATCGGGTTCGTCAGCAATGCCGAGACGAAGACGGCCTTCTACATAGACAACCTGAAGATCACCAACGAATAGAGCGACGCAAAGACGCCGCCCAGGCCAGAACAACGAGAGGACCAACAGCATGCGAACCGGCATGGACTACCACATCCACACCTACTACCAGCGATGCGGCAATGAGACGATGACCGTACCCAATGTTATCCGTAAGCTCGAGGAGTGTGGCCTCACCTCAGTTGCCATCACCGACCACCTCAACCATCTGGGGCAGTTGGAGGCCTTCAAGTACATCAAGCGAGACATCGAGGACACGAAGACCGACATCGACGTGTTCTTCGGCGTCGAGCTGAATTTCCAGGCATGCGACGGGGAGTTCGCCTATAGCCAGGAGATTCATGACGAGTACGGGTTCGAGGTCGTCATCGGTGGTATCCATTCCACCTATACCGACAGCCAGGACATGGCCGAAGTGCTGGACATCCAGCACCGGCATTTCATGAAGACCATGGAGAATCCGCTGCTCGACGCGTTGGTCCACCCGTTCTGGTTCGGTAGAGGCGAAGTGGACGCCCGCTCGCCTGAGTGGTGGGAGACGCTCATCGAGACCATCCCGGATGACTACATCCAGACCTGGGCCGAGACGAGCGCGAAGAACCGCTGCGCGATTGAGCTCAACGTGGCAGCCATCTTCTACTATGACGCCATGTCCCCGAAGTTCCGCGACAACTACGTAGACTTCGTGGAGCGCCTCCAGAAGGCCGGAGCGATCTTCTCGGTGGGAAGCGATGCCCACGATATCAGCCAGCTTGGGCGCACGGACTACGCGGAGGGTCTCCTGGACGCCCTTCGCGTGCCGGAAGCCCAGATATTCCGCCCGGCACACAGATAGCCCCCCGGAGGCAGGACTCATGATCCTCATCGCCAGTATGGCAGAGCCGGAGAAGTACCCAACCAACGGCGGCTCGTGGATGCAGAAGGTGCGCTTCGAGCAGATCACCGGGCATCCGGCGCTCGTCGTGAACTACCCCCAGGTCACCCCTGAACTGGTCGCCGGCTATCCCTTCAAGGCGATGTTCATCACCGGGACCGGGTACCCGTGGGAGACAATACCACCCGAGGCAACGTACGGGATCAACGACGTGCTGCAAGAGACGAACATGCCCGTCCTCGCGGCTTGTGGAGG
>JALGSS010000813.1 GCA_029821745.1 Candidatus Zipacnadia bacterium | reverse complement strand
CCGGAGCGCCTCCGTCTCGAGAACCATCTCTAGCGTGAACGCAACGGGAAGACGGACTTCGCCCTCGTATGGCGCGTATGAGAACGTGACAATGCCGTCCGTCAGATCAACGGTCTCATGCTGAAGCCTCAGCCGGCCTACATCACCCCACACGTTGGACCGCTTGACATACCCCATCGCCAGTTCGCGCAGTCTTGCCATCGTGGCGTCAGGAACGCGGTCATCTGGATACGGCTTCCGGCGCGTCGTGTAATCTTGGTAGCGGACGACCGCCGCAGTGCGCTTGTCCAGCGCGATGCTAGACGCCCCATCGGCCCAGGAGAACACGCAATCGGTGTCGTCCTCGTTGACCGTCAGGGGCTCGCCCAGGGCGTGGCCAAGGAATGTCTCCGCACGGCGACGCATCGCATCGGGGGCAGCGGAAGACGAGCTGAGCCACGAGGCCGCCGCAATGCCTGCAAGCGGGACCAACAATAGCCAGCGCAGACTCCATCGGCACCTGATGGGGATCACCTCGCAGGCAGGATCTTCACTATGGCGTGCTTCTGTCTCACCTTGACGCGGTCGATCTTTTCGTATCCCGGGATCATCACCTTGATTTTCTCCTTGGCGTCCTGGACCGCACCCGTGACCGTCATGTCGCGCCGGAGTCCCAGCCAGAACCATTCATAGAACCATCTCGCCACGCTGCGATCTTGCCAGTCCTCGTCATCCCAAAGCTCGGGGGCCCCCAAGTGCCACCCCACACTCGCATCAGCCCCGATGTCCAGTGTGGTCTGGGATATGCAGCCCCACTGAGGGTCCGTGTCGTCGGAGCAGCAGTGATACCACAGCGCGACGATTCCCTTTGGCATTTTCCAGTCCGAGAGGTAAATTTGCCCGGTGGTGCCTTGAGGTCTCTTGGCCCGCAGCACCGACGTGCCTCCGAGGCTGACCGTACCACCACCGTCGCTGCCGTGCCCATAGGAAGAGAAGAGCGAAGACGCTGCGAGCCTGGACTCCACGTCACCCAATGACTTAGTCCCGCCCCACGCGAACGCAGAGCACTTGGATAGGTCCTGGTGATATTGCGCTCTCTCGTCCACTCGTTTGCGGGACGTGTGTTCCCACTGGTAGTTGTCGGCTACGGGCTTTGGTGGCAGTACTGGTGTCTGATTCGCCACAAGCATTCTCGGCCTGTCATGCGTCCGTCGGTGCAGTAGAACAGCATGATGGGCACGCCGCCTTCGAGGGTGCAGTCGCGCTTGAAGGTGATCACGCCCTCGTGCCAGACCATTCCGCCTTTGTAGTTGCGGGCTCCCTCTCTGGCGCGGCGGTAGTCCCAGGTCGCGTACATGTTGGCCCGGTTCTGCAGGTAGTAGGAGCGGTGAGTCCGGGTGAAGAGGCCGTTGTCGTCGACGATCCGCGGGACACTGGTCCGTGCCGGAGTGTCCCGCGTGGGTGAGTTGACACACCCCCTGGATATGCGTGGCGCCTGCGTTTCAGTACCTTCTCCTCCGAAGTCTGACGCACCTGCCGGCGATGCCGCGAGGCAGGACGACTCCGCACGCATGTGGAAGCTATCCAGGTCCGAAGTGAGGCGCTACGTTGCCCGGTCTCTCACGGCCGCGAGCCCATCTGACCCGACCGACATGAGGGGATGAACTGACCATGCGAATCACCGTGATGCTTGCCGCCATCGGGCTCTCCCTGTTGGCTTTCCTGGTCGCCCACGGACAGGAGGCAGAGCAGGACGACGCAGTCGTCTACAAGACCGACTTCGCCAATGGCTTGCCGGATGGCTGGAAGAAGGGTGTGGCAGTGCTTGACGGCCTTCCGAAAGGCGTAGCGGGAGCCGTGACGTCGCAGGGCGGGGAGAACATCGAAGCGAATCACGCGTGGGTGAACGGGCACTTCACGGTCACCGAGGGCCTGCACTTCAATTACCGGGCCGTGCTGTCCAACCCTCAGTGGTATCAGGTGTTCATCTTCTGCAAGAAGCCCGGGCAGGAAGCCGAGGCGATGAATCTGTACGAGTACAAGCCGGCCGTCGATCTCGCCACGGCCGGTGAATGGCGGGTCGTGAGCGCTCCCTTAAGCGAATTCGTGTGCACGTCAGGTCCCAACAAGGGCAAGGCCCCCGTGCCCGACGAGGTCTGCTGGACCTACTTCTGGGCGTTTCAGGGGCGGGACCTGGGCATGTCGGTCGATCTCGTCTGGGTGACCACGGGCGAGCCGGAATCCGTGCCTGCTGCCGCCGTGAAGAGCGATGCGAAGGGCCTCGAGGGGCCGATATGGGCCTTCGAGCCGGAGAAGGACACCTTCGACGGCGCAGCGCTTCTCGATCTACGGCACCTGAACGAAGCGGTGGCTGGGGAGTCGGGCTTTGTGGGGCTCTCCGAGGACGGCAACGACTTCGTGCTGGGCAATGGCACTCCCGCGCGCTTCTGGGCTGTGAACACGTCGGCGTATCGCAAGCACGCCCTCTTCCCGGCGCCCGATCTGGCCCGACACGCCCGGTTCCTCGCCAAGCGCGGCGTGAACATGGTCCGTGTGCATGGCAACATCACTCCGGAGAGCGGCGAGGAGGAGCGCGAGAACCTGTGGCGGACCGTCGCCGCCATGAAACAGGAGGGCATCTACACCACTTTCTCACCCTACTGGGCGGTGAGTTCCCGCGTGAAGCCGGCGATGGGCGTCCTCGACACCGGAGGCGAGGTCGGCAACCACGGCCTGCTGTTCTTCGATGCGAAGCTCCAGGAAGCCTACAAGTCCTGGATGAAGCAGGTGCTCGCGGAGCCGAATCCCCATACCGGCATCCCGCTGGCCGAGGATCCCGCGCTCGCGATCATCCAGCTTCAGAACGAGGATTCGCTGCTCTTCTGGACGAGCCAGGGCATCAAATCCGAGGCCGGCGCGGAGCTGCGCCGGCAGTTCGCCGAGTTCCTCAAGGGCAAGTACGGGTCCCTGCAACAGGCGCTGGACGCGTGGGCCTCAAGGGCAAGTACGGGTCCCTGCAACAGGCGCTGGACGCGTGGGACGGGACCACCATTGAGGGCGACGATGCGCAGGCCGGACAGATGGGTCTGTACATCATCTGGGAGCTAACGCAGGATCGCGGTGACCCCGGCCAGAAGCAGCGCTGCGCAGACCAGATGCAGTTCTTCACCGAGACTATGCGCGGCTTCAACACGATGATGGCCAAGTACCTGCGTGAGGAACTGGGCTGCAAGCAGTTGATCAACGCCGGGAACTGGCGCACGGCCGACAACGTGCGCATGCTGGACGCTGAGCGCTACTCCTACGCGGCGAATGAAGTGCAGGCCGTGAACCGCTACTACACGGGCATCCAC
>JALGSS010000812.1 GCA_029821745.1 Candidatus Zipacnadia bacterium | reverse complement strand
GTGATGGTGCGGTGCAGGTACGCGATGGCCCACTCGGTGTGGGTGAAGTGGCGCCGGAGCTCGTGGACTTTCCCATCGGCGAATTGCGTGGTTGTCCGCCACGTGGCCTTGCTGTTCTTGACGCCGGTGTAGCTCTTGTCGAGAGCGATCTCCTTCTCCGGCGCGTAGGGCTCAGCGAAGCCCTTGCCATCCTTGTTGCTGAAGGAGCCGATCATGTGCCACGGGCCCAAGGACGCGATGTCCTCGGCCGCCTTGAAGTAGAACCCCCAGCCGCCGGTGCGGTTGACGATCTTGAGCAGCAAGTGATTGTCGCCCTTCCTGAGCTGCAAGGTGGCCTTGGCTTGGTCTGGTGCGGGACCCCGGGGGACGTCCTGGGAGACCAGCTTCTCGCCATTGAGCCAGACCGCAAGCCCGTCGTCGCTCCCGAAGGAAGCCTTCAGAACCGTAGCCTCTTCCGCCTGGATGGTCCGGTACAGGTAGGCGATGGCCCACTCCGTTGTCTTGAGGTGGGGGAGAAGGCTATGGACCTTGCCGTCCTCGAGCATGTCCATCCGCCGCCAGCGGGCCGTCGCGCCGGACATGTCCTTGTAGGTCTCGTCCAGGGCGATCTTCTGCTCGGGGGGATAGACTTGGGCGAAGCCCTTGCCGTCCTTGTTGCTGAAGGAGCCGATCATGTACCACGGGCCGAGGGCAACGCCCCCGGGCTTCGCTCCTTCAGCCGCCTTCCGCTCGGCCTGTTCCAGGTCCGCCAGGTTGCGCAGGCCGGCGTGGACCGATTCCTGCCACGTGTCCTTGCGGACGTATAGCTCTGTTTCGTCGGCCGGGGCCGCAACGGCGGCGCAGGCGAAGCTCAAGCAGGCCACCAGCGCGCCTGTTCGTAACGTCCCATGGATCGCAGCCATTTGCCACCTACCTGTTCGGTAGCCAGATGAGCGCACGGCCCGGAGTCGTACCCCCGGGCCGTGGAAGGCGCTGCATCGCGGCTTGTGCCCCGCGTCTACAGGGAGAGCAAGTACTCAGCGAGGTCGTTGAGTTCCCGTTCGGACAGTTGAGTGGTGCGGCCGTGGAGATCGCCCTTGTTGTGCTCCACCAGCACTTCACGCATGGTGATCGCGCTGCCGTCATGCAGGTACGGGGCCGATCGGAACATCTCCACGAGCGTAGGCGTGTCGAAATCATCACGGTCATCATACTCGTGACGGGTGCCCACGTCATAGCCCTTGAGGTCGGTGAAAAGCGGGCCCGGGTGACACCGCGCGCACGCCACGTCATCCCGCTCGAACACCGCCTTGCCGCGCTTCGCTGCCTCCGAGAGCGATCCGTCCGGATTCCGCAGGGGACTGCGAGCGGGCCGCATGGCATCGAGGTACGCCGAGATGTCCGCGATCTCATCCGCGGTGGGCACATGGAAAAGGATGTACTTCAGGCCCGACATCACCGCCACCTGCATGCTGTCACGGACGCCACTGGACATGACAGGCGGCGTCGGTCCGGACAGGAGCATGGACTTGGCATTCTTCGGGTTGCCGATGCCGTCGTTAAGCAGGTCCCAGGACAGACCGTCGGTGCGGCCGTCCGGGTGACAGGTCGCGCACGACTGCCAGCCCTGGAAGCAGATGATGGCATCGTTGAACAGCATCTCCCCGCGCCGCTCCTGGTTCATCTCCGGTTGCTTGCCCAGCGCGATCGTCTGCTCAAGCTTCCCGTCGGCGCGGATGCCGGTCACGGTGCCGGAGTAGTAGTTCGCGACGTAGGCCTGCCCGTCGGCGGCCACGATGCCCCGGGGGCCGATTCCGCCCGACGGTACTCGCTTGCGGGCGCCGGAGCGGTAGACGGCTGTGAGATCGTTCTCCAGCTCGATGTTGGTGTCGTCGGCCCTGTCCACCAGGAGCTTGTGGAGCGTGGCCGTATCGATGATTTGGACTTCGTTGACGCCCGAGTGGGTCACGTACAGCGTCGCGCCGTCGCTGGACAGGGCCGCGCCGCACGGGTTCGCCGCGCCACGGTCGAGATCGTCCAGTAGGACGGTGTTGACGCGCTTGCGGGCCTCCAAGTCGATGACCGTCAGCGCATTGGTCGCCACCCACCCGCGATCAAGCTGGGTCGGCGGCACGAGCCAGCGTGCGAGCACGTGGACGATGTACGCCCACTTGCCATCCGGTGAACAGCAGACCTGCCCGACGTCGGTCGCTCCCCGGGACAGTTGCACGCTAGTGATGGAACCGTCGGCGAGATCGATGAGACTGACTTCGGCTCCCAGCGTCTCGTCTAGGTTCGAGCCAAGCGGCAGGTGGTCGGGCACGAGGAGCAGATTGCGGCCGGGGGCGAGGGCCGCGAACCGGGGCTCGCGCTTCACCTTGATGCGCTGGGTCTCTTTCATCGCGTACTCGTCGATGACCGAGACGTCGTCGGAGAACTGGTTGCAGCAGTAGATGGTTTTGCCGTCAGGCGAGACGGCAATTCCCGCAGGTGCGCGCCCAACGGCGAGGGACCCGCGGACCTTCATCTTCTCCGTGTCGACTTCGTATACCCGGTCGGCGGACGCGCTCGCGACGTAGACAGCCGAGCCGTCGGGAGACAACGCCAGTCCGGTCGGCTCGGGAATGGACACGCTCTTCTTGACGGTGCCCTTCGCGGCGTCAATGATCGCCAGGCTGTCTGCGGTTCGATCCGTGGCATAGAGCGTCGTGCCGTCG
>JALGSS010000811.1 GCA_029821745.1 Candidatus Zipacnadia bacterium | reverse complement strand
CCTTCATCGGTCGTCAGTGCGGGGAGGCCCTTCCGGGCCAGATCGCGGCGTTCGGCATAGAGGGCGGCCTTGTCTGCACGGCCCGCCAGCTTCTCCAACTCGATCAGCCGGTCCAGCGCGGCGATGGTGGTCACCGACAGCCCCGCGAGATAGGCTTTGTCATAAGTGCCGTCCGGGCGCTTCCACCCAGCGAAGCTCGGGGCCAGCAGGTTCCCCGCCGCTCCCGCCAGGAACAGGTTGTTCTCCGGATCGCGGCGGCTCTCGAGGAAGTTCGCGCTGCGCTCCATCATCGGCAGGTAATGCTCGATGGAGGCCATGTCCCGGCTGATCAGGAGCATCTCAGCCTGCAGGAGCAGCCCGCCGGCGGTGAACTCCATCCCCCAGTCGTGGATGTCGGTGAGCCCATCGCCCTGGCGATAGACGATCCATCCCGGGGAGGCGGCATCGCACAAGCAGCCGTCGGGCGCGACCCAGTCTCTCGCCCCGCCGCGCTTACCGTCCCCCATCTGGCTATACCACAGGTCCTGGGAGTTCGCGACATACGTGCTGTAGGGCTCCAGAAAGAAGGGCAATCCGCAGTACGTCGGGCCATAGCTGTTCTGGACCCACCAGGCGCCCCAAGTCGGGCCCTCGACGAACCCATGCCAACTCGGGCTGTAGAGCATCCCGATGTTCTGCAACTCTGGGCTCGGGTACAGCATCTGGTACGCGGTGTCGAGCAGCGAGAGGTACTCAACGTCGCCCGCGCCGGCGAAATGCTCCCCCTCAAAGGAGTTCTCCGGCGGGCCGCAGGCGCCCGGAGGCGCGACCAGGACCATCAACAGGAAGACGAGGGTAATGCACACGCAGGCAGTAGGAAGCATAGTGTTCCTCCCGGGCGATCAGAGCCAGTGCAACGGCAGGCCGCCCTGTCGATGGTGACGCTGGGACTGACTTCGTCCTCGGCTGCGGTCATCCTCCCTCGACCGTCTGCAGCGGTTCGCGGTCAGCACCAGGCTTCGCCCCTCGCCATCATGACCGTGGTGAGGAGATGGTGCATGACTGCCAGGGCGCGGGTCATGCGCTCAATGCGGCCGCCATCCTCGGCCTGGCCGGAGAGGGTCGCCAGTTCGGCCAGCGCTGCCTTGATCCCGGCACTGAAGACGGCGCGCTCCGGGGCTTCAAGGTAGGGCTCGGCGAGGAAGGTGGCGGCGTCGGGCTGGGTCCCGAACAGGTTGCCCATGATGAACTCGCCGGGCATCTCGAGGTTCTGCTGCTCGTTGAACGACTCCTCCCGCCACTGGCCGAAGTAGGCCTCCTCGACACTGAGGAATACATCCGCCAGCCTCTGGCGCACTTCGGCGCTATGGGGCCGGTAGTGCACCTCGATGGCTTCCTCCAACGCCTCTCGCGGGTCGCGGCCCGGGTCGCACATCATGTACCCGGCCACGGCGCTGTTGATTTCCACCGCCGGGTTCACCATCGGCCCCTGGTAATACAGGCACGCCCGGGTGCCGTGAGCGTGGTGGTCCTTTAGATGGTTGGCCGCCCGTAGCGGATAGGGCAGGAAGTAGGACAGCCGGTCCTGCCGAGACCCGTGGTAGACCCACAGGCCGCCGGATGTTCCGTAGGCGCATTCCAGCTGCGGAACGTCCTCCCACGCCAGCAGCCGGCCGCGATGCCCCTGATCCATGAAGATGTCAATGTGGCGGCTAAGCTCGATGATGTGGTCCCGGTCGTCGCCGCTGAGCTTCGGCTGGCGACCGTTCTCGTCCACCGTGAAGGGGGCCCAACTGATGGGGCATGTGTAGACCACCACATCGGGGTGCTTGCTCTTGATGTAGTCGGCGGCGCGGGCGTTCAGCCGCGCGTTGTAGCCCACGACCCCGTACTGCCCGGTGCATTCGGGGCACATGCAGTAGCCCAGGTCCGCGGATTCCAGGTGCACGGCCCCGAAGCTGTGGCGCGCGAACATGGTGTCGATGAGCTTCTCAACGTAGCTCCAGGACTTCTCTTTCGCGCCGCACATGGCATGGGCGTGCGGGTTGCCCTCACCATCCACTCCGCGCACCGTGGGGTCCTCGGCAATGATACGGTCGTAGCCCCACGTCATGAGTCCCAGCGGCAGGGATATCCGGATGCCCCTGTCCTCAGCCGCACGGAACAGTGTGTCCAAGTTCCGGTTGCGCTCCTCATCCTGGAAGGCGCTGACGATGTCCGGCGGGTATTCACCGGTGGCGTAGAGTCCGAACGTATCCAGGAACTGGTAGCCGGCTTCGCTGATGACGTCGAGGGTGCGTAGCACGCCCTCGACCGTGTGCTCATCGCACTGCGGAGCGGGCCACTGCTGCAAGGGCAGCGCCGAATTGCGCATGTCGTTGATCCAGCAACCGAAAGCGATGCGGTACTGGAATGCGTCCTGTGACTGGGCGCGTCTCGTCTCTGAGGTCATGTGCCGGCCCTCCCAGGCAAAGCACGACGGTGTGGCAACATTTTCATCGACGGAAGCAAGAGCGTTGGGTCAGCCCTTTGGTGAGACGACATGCGGCCATGGGTCAGGTTGCGTTGAGTGACCGGGCCCCCGCCGATTGTACGACGCCGGCACCCCACGGCTATACCTCCGGCCGGATACTTCGACGCGATACGACAGCGTCTCGTAGTCCGGCCGCTCCGCTGCCCTGCACCACCGGGAAACGCCTGCGGGTGGCGAAGCTCCATGGAAGGGCGCCATACTGCCGGCCCCGTCGGCGGTGTGCACCAATGCTGAGAGACCGGCGCCCAATGGCCATTCCCCGCTCTGCGGCACAGCATCCAACCGGGCCTCACGGCTTGCTCAGCACGTAACTTTCTCCCGCCACCGTCTCGAAGCTGTAGATGCTGTCGGCGGGCGCGGACACGACGACCGATTGGCCACCTTGCGTGTGCACCCTCAACCCCTCGGCCCACGGAGAATACAGCCGGCAAGTCTCTCCGCGTTCGCTCAGGAGTTGCGCCTGGGCGACAGCGCCGTCCACCCAACTCGCGCTGACCAGGAAGGCTCCTTCGGCCCGGAAGGTCGTGAAGCTCGCGGCGACATCATTCGGCCAACAGGGGAAGATGCGTAGCACGCCGCCGAAGCTCTGCAGCATCATCTCCTGCAGGGGCGCGCAAATGCCGAGGGTCTCGGTCCAGGCTCCCGCGTGGCCGTAGTCCGCCACCGACATCGCCCAGATGAGCCCGTTGGGGTGCCGCCAGCGCTCCACGATTGCCGCAGGTTCGGCATCGCCATCAGGGTGTACTGGCCCGCGTACCACAGATCAGTCCACACGTTGGGGCCCGGCCACGGCGTCGGGTCCTGGGCGCGCACCGGCGTTGTGTAGGGACGCCCGGTGCCGAACTCCGGCGGATTCGCCTCGTGGAACAGCTTCTGAACGCCCTCCAAGCGCAACGGCGGCTTCCCGTCATCTCCCGCCGCGTTGTCGAGCCGATCTCGCCACTGCTCCCGCAGTTCACCATCCACGCCGAGGGCCTCGCTCGCCAAAATCGCGGATCGCAGGCAGTAGCGCGCGTACCGCATCACCTGCGCCCGGTCCGTGTAGTCCTTCGGGTCCCCGGTGAACCCGTCTTCGCCCTGATTGGAGGGAAAGATGTGATACAGGCCGTCCTCGCCCTTCTCCATGAAATCCAGGTAGAACAGGGCGCAGTCGCGGATCGCCGGGTAGCCGACCTTGCGCAGCCACGCGTCGTCGCGAGTGCAAAGATAGCGGGCCCAGTACAGGTTCGACGCCCAGCCGGTCATGTAGGCCATCCGGCCCATCGGCAC
>JALGSS010000810.1 GCA_029821745.1 Candidatus Zipacnadia bacterium | reverse complement strand
ACCTGCGCAGCCCTGAGAACGGTTGAGCTGAGAGACTCACGTCGGTAGCTGCGGGGTGGCCGCGTCGTGCAGCGACCGGGGCCCCGCAGGCCCGTACAGCCGTCGTGAGGGCGTGCGTGAGGCCCAAGTAGCGCGTCGGTCACGACGCACTGTGACACCCCCCGGCCATTGCGGCATGGGTTTCTCAACACAACCACACTGGAGTTCCCCGTGGATGCCGGAGACAGCTGCGGCACAGGAGGAGTCTAAGATGGCGACAGGTAGCGAGTATCAAGTGGGCGTCTACTACTTCCCCAACTACCATGTAGACCCGCGGAACGAGGAGGTCCACGGGCCGGGCTGGACTGAGTGGGAGTTGGTGAAGACTGCCAGGCCCCGGTTCGATGGCCACCGGCAGCCCCGCGTGCCCGTCTGGGGATATTGCGATGAGGCCGACCCCGAAGTGATGGCGATGAAGATCGATGCCGCCGCCGACCACGGCGTCAACTACTGGATCTTCGACTGGTACTGGTATGACGATGGCCCGTATCTGAATCGCTGCCTGGAAGAAGGGTACCTGAACGCGGCCAACAATGACCGCGTCAAATTCTGCTGCATGTGGGCCAACCACGACTGGATCGACATTCATCCAGCGAAGTACGTCGACCCCCGGCGGCTGCTGTATCCCGGCATCGTCACGAGGCAGACCTTCGACACGATCACCGACCATGCGGTCGAGACATACTTCAAGCACCCGTCGCATTTCATGGTCGACGGCTGCCCGTACTTCTCAGTTTACGAGCTGACCAAGCTGATTCAGAGCTTCGGCTCGGTGGGGGAGACCCGGGCGGCGCTGGATGACTTCCGCGCGAAGACGAAGGCCGCCGGGTTCCCCGATCTGCACCTCAACGCCGTGGTCTGGGGCCGGCCGGTGCTGCCCGGCGAGACCGCTCCGGCCGATCCGAAGCAACTCCTCGCAGACTTGGGCTTCGACAGCTTCACCTCTTACGTGTGGATCCACCACGTCGCGCTGGAGACCTTCCCAGAGACCGAGTTCGCGCATGTGCAGGGCCGCTACTTCGAGTACTGGGACCGGGCCGTGACGGAGTTCGACCTGCCATACTACCCGAACGTGAGCATGGGGTGGGACTCCAGCCCGCGCACGGTTCAGTCGGACACGCTGCGGAACGTGGGGTACCCCTTCACGGCGAGCATCGCCAACAACTCACCTGAAGCGTTCCGCGGGGCGCTCCTCGCAACGAAGCAGCGGATGGACGAGCGCCCGGAGAGCCCGAAGATCCTCAGCATCAACGCGTGGAACGAGTGGACCGAGGGGAGTTACATTGAGCCGGACACGGTGCATGGGATGGGGTACCTGGAAGCCATCCGCGATGTGTTCGGGGGACCGGTGAAGTAGGCGTCGGGCGACTCACTCGTAGACGAGGTACTCCTGGTAGTAGCGGTTGAAGGCGTCGGCGTTCTCCGGCGGTGGGTTGCCTCCGCCCCGGTACATCATCATGCCCGGGAAGCGCTGGTGCAGATCGGCCAGCCGCATGAGTTCCCGGCGGATGTCCTCCGGCGTGCCCACGTCGATGTTGCGGTTCTCGGACTTGATCATGAACAGCTTGTCGGCGCCGGCGCGCTGCATGAACTCCCCGGGGTCCATGGAACTGCTCTCGATATACAGGCCGTCGGCGCCTGCGGCGAGGATGTCGTCGAGCACCGGCATGTAGTTGCCGTCGCACATGTACAGCGACTTGCGCCCGGCGTCGTGAACCGTGGCGAAGAAGCGCTCGTACCAGGGGAAGACGTACTCGCGATACCACTCGGGGCGCATCAGCACTCCGCGCGTGGCGGCGATGTCGTCGTGGATGGTGATCAGCTCAGGTCCGTCGATGAGGCACCAGCCCTCGATGACCGCCAGGGACGCCGCGGCGAACCGGCCGAGGATCTTGCCGAACTGCTCCGGATCAAGGGCCGACGCCATCAGGAAGGGCTCCCAGCCGAACTCGAGGGTCGCCCGGGTGACGAGGGTCCCGTAGTGCAGAGGCCCTGGGAAGCCGCGTTGGGCGGCCCCGGCGAACAGCCGCGACATCTCCGCGAGCATTGCGGGCCCGACAGTCTCCACCTCAATTCCGTCGATGTCCACCGCGAGGACGTCCTCGTGGTGCCGGAAGCGGTCGGGATCGCCCACATTCCAGACCCCGCCGTCTCGCGTGAAACGCTTCTTGCCGTTCGCGGACACGGCCACCTCGCCGGCGTCTGGGATGAGCTCCGGCTCGCCCAAGTGGTAGACGTCCGGACGGTACTCAGCCCACGCGATGTCGCTGCAGGGCAGGCGGTCGGGCCTCTGGAGATCGAGCGTCTGGCGCATGCGGTCCTGCTTGGCGCGCACGGCGTCATCCATCGGCGTTCACCACATTGTGTTAGTCGCGTGTGAGTTGTCTCTCCGGCTGGGAGAATGTGCAGATGGGATCATACAACAGATGGCCGCTCCGCGAAATTGGGTTCCAGGCTCGTGCCTGGTGTGGGTGCTCGCGCGGCACCGGGAGGCCTGCTTGCTGCCTGAACGGGGGGCATGCTACAATCAAACACGGTGTTAACAACAGACATATGTGTCACATTGGAAGGGGTCAGCGCATGTCTCGAGCATCGGTAGCGGCGATCATTGTCCTCCTGTTCGCGTTTGCGGTACTCGTCGGCGGCTGTGCGAAGGCTAAG
>JALGSS010000053.1 GCA_029821745.1 Candidatus Zipacnadia bacterium | reverse complement strand
TGCTTGCGAGAGGGTCGTGGGCCGCGAAGTACACGCCGCCGGCTGAGTCGTAGTACCCGCCAAGCTGCATCGCACACCAGCCGCTCGGGTACGTGCCGTTGAAGACCTTTGAGACGCCGATTGGGTCGCGGGTAAGCGTGCCCGAGCCGTGGGGTGCGATCAGGTAGTCGTCGCCCTCGTCCAGGTGGCGCAGGTTGACCCGCGGGAAGTGCACCTTCGTCAGACCCCATTCGGTGCTGGGGTTATCAACCGTGACGGACCATTCGGATCGGCTCTGGGTCAAGTGGACCTTGACCTCGACATTCAGGCCGGCGAGCGCCTCCTCCGCCGGGTCCTCCCACGTGATCGTGCAGGCGATGTCATCGGTGTCCGGCACGGCTCGGGGCGTGGAAATCCTGGCTTCCCGCCACACATCTGCGCCCCCGATGGTGAGAGTCTTGCCCTCGGCGTCGGACAGCTCAAGCTGGAACACGTCGCTGGGCATGGACCCGTCCAGATACTCGCGTCCCGAGGCGAAGTCGAAGAGACCGGCGAGGGACAGTTCGCCCGCGGCAGCCTCCACGAACGCCAGGCCGATCTGCCCATTGTGGACGGTTCGCAGGCGGCTTCCCTCGGGCCGGCAGAGCTGCACCGCGTCGAGGGGATCGGCGTTGGAATCCGCCAGGTACTCCGAGAGCTTGCGGGCAGCCAGCGTCGCCTGCGCCAGGCGGCCTTCACCGTGTCCCGCTCGCTCGATGAGCGCGAGAGCCCAGCGGAAGGCGCCCCGTCGGGCCTCGTCGGCGATACCGTCGGCGCTCGCTTGGATCCGGCTGAGTAGCCTGCTGAACTCCGGCGTGGTCACTGTGGCCGTCGCAGCAAGCTTCACGCGCCCGCTCAGGTCCCGCAAGGCGCTCAGAGAGCCCTGCTCGCCGGAGACATAGAGGACGCCCGAGAACTCCGCCGTCTTCCCAGGCCACCCGACCCACGGGCCGTGGATGTACGTTCCGTAGCCGCCGCGACCGTCGTAGATGCGGGCACCCTCAGCCACCAGGCCGAGGGTGCTTGGTCCATCCAGCAGCGCCACCCAAGTGCCGATGCTGCTCTTCTTCTCCGCGACGAGATCCGCGGGCTCCGGGGATCCGCTCGTGGCGAGCTGAGTGAAATCCTCACCGGGGAAGTTGATCTCGATGAAGTGGTGCTCGCGCCACTCGAAGCCCGTCTCCTGGCGGCAGGTCGCGGTCGCGCCGATGATCGGCGAGTGGGCATAGTAGGCGAAATCGTAGACTGCTTCCGGCAGAGAGTCCGGGCGCGCGTCGTCCCGGGTATAGGCTGACTTGACTCGTACCAGCGTCCGGATTGGCCCCGCGTTGACGAGCTGAAGTTCGGGCTCCAGTCCTCGGGCGAGGTAGAAGCTGCCCAACTCCTTGTCATGCACGCGGTCGTTCCATGAGAAGGCATCGAAGCGCTTGCCTGTGGCGCTGAACGTGAAGGAGGACGGAAGCCCCGCCTGCTTTGCGGGATCGTGCAGCACCTCGTAGAAGCTGTTGCTCACCACGATCGTGCCGTTCTGGGTCTCCGCCTTCGCCGCAGAATCCTCCGCAGTTGGAGACGGCAGGCCGGCGGGCTTGCGCAGGTATAGGCGGACCGTGACCTTCCCCGAACGGTCAGCGGGCAGGGCGATGGACAGCGTTCCCGTTGCGTTCGTCGCCGCATCGTAGTCCCAGGCCGGATCGAACTGGCACATCACCGGCAGAGGCGTATCGCCTTCGAGGGCGCAGAAGGGTCGCCACTCGTCCCCCGGCTCCACGCCGAGGGCTCTCGCGATGCCGCTGAGATTCACCTGCACAGACGGCGCGAGGGCCATGTCCGGGGGCACGTCGAGTTGCAGCAGCGCGTACGGTTCGCCCTCCTGGGCAAGTGCCGGATGGAGTGCGAAGAGGCAACAAAGGCTCGTGAGCAGCAGACAATGGGTTCGCGGCATATCACTCGTCTCCCTGATGCGTGTCGTCGCCGGCCGAATACTTGGCTCTCGGGTGCTTCTGCTCGAAGGTCTCGCGGAGTCGCTCCGCGGAGACATGGGTGTAGATTTCGGTGGTGGAGAGGTTCGCGTGGCCCAGGAGGTCCTGGATCACCCGCAGGTCCGCTCCGCCTTCCATGAGGTGCGTCGCGAAGGAATGCCGGAGCGTGTGGGCGGAGGTGTCTCGGGGCAGGCCGACCCCGGGGAGGTAGCTCTTGATGATTTGGTGGAACCGCACGCGGGTCATGGGGCGCCCGCGGGTGCTGAGGAACAAGCCCTCCTCGGCGGGGTCCTTGATGAACTGGCCCCGGGCCTGCTCCACGTACTGCACGAGCAACTCCAGCGCGGGCCGGGCAATGGGCACCACGCGGTCTTTGTCACCCTTGCCACGCACCCGGACACTGCCCCGCTCGAAGTCGACGCTGTGCATGCGCAGGTTCACCAACTCAGATACACGCAGCCCCGTGGCATACATGAGGGTGAACATGGCGGCATCACGCAGCCCCGCCGGCTCAGCCCGATCGGGGGCTTTGAGGAGGGCCACGCACTGCTCCAGGCTGAGGACCTTCGGCAGACGCTTCGCGGGCCGAGGCGTCTCTACGTTCGCTGTGGGATCGACGCGCGTCATGCCCTCGCGGACGAGGAACTTGTGGACGTGGCTGATACTGCGAAGCTTGCGGGTCACTGAGCTGCGGGCCAGTCCGAGCTCGCGCGACAAAACGCCCAGGTAATCGATCACCTGGGCGCGCGTGGCGTCGGCGAAGCCGTCGCATCCCTGTCCGTGGAGGTAGTGGGCGTAGGCCTCGATGTCCCCCGTATAGGCCTCAATGGTATTGTCCGACAACCCGCGCTCCACGACCCAGTAGTCGACGAGGAGATCAAGGACGCCCCGGAACGCTTTGAGTGGGTCTGACACTATCGGTCACCCAGCGCCTGCTCCAGGGCCTCGGCCTCCTCCGGCATGAGATCATGCTGGGCCTTCCCGCCGAGGATCCCACGCACGAATACGCGGCAGGCGTTGAGGTCGTAGACCGAGGTGAGCATGACGCCATTGTCGCGGTTGTCGAGCATGCACAGCGCGAAGCTCAGATTGCCCTTGATCTCGTCATTGGAGTCATAGCGGACCAGGCCGATGCGCCGAATCGAGCGCGACATGAGCCGGTTGAGCTCGTCCACCTGAGCCTTGGTCTCGTCGGACTTGCGGCTCATGGACTCCAACTGCGAGAAGATCGCGCTGAGGCTTTCCTGGACGTCGGCATCCTTGACGCGCTGGGCGAGGCCCCGCGTGTCGGGGGTCACCTCGTTCAGCCGTGCATGGGCGCGCCGGATGAGCACCAGCGCCCATACGGACAGAAGCACTGCGACCAGCGCCAAGCCGAGCGCAGCCCACTGGATATACTCCATCCTAGAAGTCCTCTTGGCTCTGCAGTCTGCGGATCGCGCGGCGGTCCATCCTGACCACCGTGTCCTTCGCGATCTCCAGTTCGATCATCTTGTCGCCGACCTTTCGGATCTTGCCGTACAAGCCGCCGACGGTCACGATGTCATCGCCAGGCATGATCCCCGCGACGAGATCCTGGTGTTTCTTCTGTCGAGTCTGGGTCGGGCGGACGACGATAAACCAGAAGAACCCGAGCAGAAGCAACATGAATGCGAAGGGAATGGCCACCTGCTGCCAGGTTAGTGCCTCTTCCGGCATGGGAACACCTCTATTGTTGTTGTTGGGCGACGCCCGGGGCCTTGGGGGGTGTTGAGAAAGGGACAGATAGCCGTGGGGTGCCGATGTCGTACAATCGGCGGGGCCCCACGGGTGCCCACGATGTAGTGGAATGGCCCTGCGGGGCCCCGGTCACTGTACGACGTGACCACCCCGCAGCTATCCAGGTGCGTTTCTCAACACAACCCCTAGACGGCCCTATGGCTCGATGACGCCCTTGATGACCTTGTCCTTGTTTTCGTCCACCCACATCATCGCGTCCGGCGCTTCATCCAGCGCGAAACGGTGAGTGATGAGACTCTTCAGATCGATGACGCCCGCTGCGATCATGTCGACGGACGCCGGGTACGTATTCACATAGCGGAACAGCCCGGAGACCGATAGCTCGCGCTCCACCATCCGCTGGATGGGGATCGGCGGCATCTCTTCCATGAAGTTGCCCACAAGCTGCACCATGCCACCGTTCTTGACGACCTCAACCGCTGAGATGACAGCCTTGGATGTGCCCGAGCACTCTAGGACCACGTCGACTCCGCGGCCACCGGTGAGGTCCGCCACGGCCTCCTCGACGTCCGTCTCGGCAAGGTTGATGGTGGCGGTTGCGCCGAGCTTTCTCGCCGTCTCCAGGCGGGACGGCACCATATCGGTGACGATGATCCGCGTCGCTCCGTTGGCCTTCGCGGCCTGGATCGCGCAGAGACCGATGGGCCCGGAGCCCGCGACAAGCACCCAGTCGCCCCCGCGGATACCGGCGCGGCGGGCCGCATGCAGGCCGACCGAGAAGGGCTCGATCATCGCGCCCTCCTCGAGGGAGACGTTCTCCGGCAGCTTGAAAAGGAAGTCCGCCGGCCACGCCAGGTACTCGGCGAAGGCCCCATCGTAGGGAGGGCAGGCGAGGAATACGACGTCGCGGCACAGGTTGTAGCGGCCGCTCCTGCAAAACTCGCACTTGCGGCAGGCCCAGCCAGGCTCAACGGCCACGCGGTCACCAGGGATCAGGCCCTTCACTTCGTCACCGACCTCGACGATCGTGCCGGCGGATTCATGCCCCAGACTCATGGGCGTTTCGACGACGAACTCGCCGATACGGCCGTGGCGCAGGAAGTGGATATCGGAGCCGCAGATTCCGCAGGCCCCGATTTTGACGAGGCAGTAGTCCGGCCCGAGAAGCTCCGGGATGGGCCGGTCCTCGACCCGCAAATCGTTGATACCGTACAGCACGGCGGCCTTCATCGTGCCCGTCATCAGGTCATCGCCTCTATCTGTCGGTCCGTAATGGAAGATGTCACCGTGTAGATTCCACATCGGCAACGGATTTCCCTCGTGCGGGACGTCGACGACCGGACGTGACAAGGGTGGTGCCGAAGAACTCACCTGGGTAGCTGCGGGGTAGCGAGACCGGTACCCGGTCTCTATGACCGGGGCCCCGCAGGCCCATACAGCGTGTGCACTGGCGTCCGTGGGGCCCCGTCGATTGTACGGCATCGACACCCCACGGCTATTCTGACTCGGGTCGGTGTTTGCGTCTAGCTGCGGGGTGGTCGCGACGTTCAGCGACCGGGGCCCCACGGATGCTCTGAGACGCCTTGCACGGGGCCCCGTCACATCCCGCGGAGCGGGACGACACCCCGTGCCCATGATTGCCCTTTTTCAACACAACCCAAGTCATGTCCCTTATATGATGGTCCTTGCCTTCGTAGGGCCGCGACTTGTCGCGGCCGCGTCGTTGTCGTGCCACCATCGACTTGTCGCGCTATATGCCGGAGCCCGTTAGGGGCCGCGCGTTGACAACGTCGATGAGGCTGTTCAGGTGCTGGATTAGCTCGTCCAGGTCACGCCGCTCGTTGATCTCCACCGTGACGACCAGGCGCGCCAGATGCTCATCGATTAGGTTGGCTTCCGCGGCCCGAATGCTCAGGCCGAGGTCGGAGATCACCGCAGTGATATGAGAAAACAGCCCGACCCGGTCGACTGCCGTGACCTCCACGTCGGCCGCAAAACCCCGGGACTGGTCCGAATCCCAGGACAGCGGCATGACTCGCTCCGGCTCGCGCTCCATCCGGTACTTGAGGTTCTTGCAGTTGCTGCGATGGATCGCCAGGCCGCCGCCACGCGTGATGTAGCCGACGATGTCGTCACCGGGCAACGGGTTGCAGCACTTCGCCACACGCGAACCAAAGCCCTTGACGCCTTCCGTCGTGACCTCGACGGGGGTTCTGTTTTCAGCCTGTCGCGAGGGGGCGAAGAGAGCCACCTCCTCCGCCAGGGTCTCGGGTTCGTGGGGGCGCGACAGGTGGTTAATCACCGTCTGAGGGTCGACGTCACCATAGCCGATGCCCGCGTGGAGGCTGTCAACGTCCAGGTAATTGAGATGCTCGGCGACCCACTGCAGTTGGGTCATGTCAAGCTGTGTGCGCTCCGAACCCTTCATGTGGGCGATCGCGCGCTCCAGCGCTGTTCGCCCACGCTCAATGTTCTCATCGCGGGTCTGCTGCCGTAGGTAGCGGCGGATCTTGGCGCGTGCGTGGGAGCTCTGAGCCATGTTGAGCCAGTCAGGGCTCGGCTGGGCCGTGGGCTGGGTGATTATCTCAGCCACATCACCATTATTGAACTTGTGGTCCAACGCGACAAGCCGACCGTTCACCTTCGCTCCGACGCATTGGTGCCCGACCTCTGTGTGGACGCGGTAGGCGAAGTCGATAGGGGTCGCTCCAGCCGGCAGGTCTATCACATCGCCCTGGGGCGTGAAAACGAAAACCTGGTCCTTGAACAGGTCCAGTTGCAGCAGCTCAACGAATTCATGGCTCTCCTGCAGGTCCGTCTCGAGGTCGATCAGTTGCCGCAGCCATCCCACCTGCTGGTCCAACTCCGGGTCTTCCTCTTCTCCTTTGTAGCGCCAATGGGCCGCGACACCGTACTCGGCCACCCGGTGCATTTCGCGCGTCCGGATCTGCACTTCCATCGGTTGAGAGTTGGGCCCCAGCACCTTCGTGTGCAGCGACTGGTACTGGTTGCTCTTGGCCATGGCGATGTAGTCGGTGAACTGGCCGCTCAGAGGCAGCCACGAATCGTGGACGATGCCTAGCGCTGCGTAGCATTCCCCCACAGTGGCCACGATCACTCGCAGCGCCATGATATCGCCGATCTGCTCGAAGTCGATGTTCTGACTGCGCATTTTGTTGTAGATGCTGTAGATGTGTTTGGGGCGTCCGTACACCTGGGCGTCCAGTCCCGCCTCGACCAGGTGTTGGGCGAGTTGATGACGGGTCTTGTCGATCTCACGTTCGCGCTCCCGGCGCGTCTTCCCAAGCTTGTCAACGATGCCGAAGTAGGCCTCCGGCTCCAGGTAACGCAAGGACAGGTCGTCCAGCTCCCACTTCAGGCGCCAGACACCCAGCCTGTGGGCAAGCGGAGCGAAGATCATGCGCGTTTCCTCGGCGATATGCTGTTGCCGGTCTGGAGGGAGCGCGTCCAGGGTGCGCATATTGTGCACACGGTCGGCGATCTTGATCAAGATGACGCGCAGGTCCGAGGCCATCGCGAGGAACATCTTGCGCAGGTTCCGCGCCTGCTCGTCTTTCGCCGTGCGGAAGTTAAGGTGACTGAGTTTCGTGACGCCCTCGACGAGATGCGCGATCGTGGGCCCAAACTCGGCCTCGATATTCTCTATGGTGAACTCGGTGTCCTCGACTGTATCATGGAGCAGGCTTCCAGCGATGCTCTGGGGGTCTGCCTCAATGCTGGCGAGAATATTGCTGACATTCAGGGGATGCGTGATGTACGGCTCGCCGCTCTTGCGCAGTTGGCCCTTGTGAGCGCGGTCGGCGAACTCGTAGGCGCGCAGTATTCCGGCCTTGTCTGTGCCGGGCCAATACCCGCTTACCTGCTTGATGACATCGTCGATGGTCAAGGCCATGGGTAGAGGTTATTCTATACGATCAAGTGACTGTCGCCAACAACTACGTTGTGCGCATGGGAACGTCAATGAGAGGCAAAGCGGGGCGAGCGATGGTACCGGAGAAGGGGATCTTGGCGGTCGCAATGTCGGGGGGCGTTGACAGCACCGCGGTCGCACTGAAGCTGCGGGAAGCCGGGAATGACGTGATCGGCCTGACGGCGGTGTTGTCTCCCGGCCCGGGGAGCGATCGGGCGCTTGAGCGATGCGCCGACGTGTGCCGCCAACTGCGCATTCCCCACGCGGTGATCGACCTGCGCGAGCCCTTCGAGCGGCTCATCGTGGAGCCCTTCGCCCGGTCCTACGTAGAAGGCCGGACCCCGAACCCTTGTGTGCGCTGCAACGAAGACATCAAGTTCGGCCTGCTGCTCGACGAGGCCCTCAGGCACGGCGCCGACGCCTTGGCAACCGGGCACTACGCACGGACAGCCCCCACAGATAGCGGTCATGTTTACCTCTACCGGGCGCGCGATCTACATAAGGACCAGTCCTACGTGCTGCACCACCTGTCCCAGGACCAACTTAGGCGGGCTCTACTCCCCCACGGGGCCGGCATGCGGGCGGACAATGAGCACCTGGTGGCGGAAGCCGGCCTCAATCTGCCGCCCGTCGCTGAGAGCCAGGATGTCTGTTTCCTGCCGGACGGATCCCATCACGACTGGCTGCGGAGCCGGATGCCCGACGCCTTCGTGCCGGGCGAGATCGTCGACACGGAGGGCAACGTGCTGGGTGAGCATCAGGGCCTGATCGCGTACACGATCGGGCAGCGGAAGGGTCTGCAGCTCGGAGGCCCCGGGGGGCGCCGGTTCGTCTTGCACATCGATACCCGCCGCAACCGGGTGATCGTCGGGCCGGACCAGGAGCTCTGGGTCCAGTGGTGTGAGATCGAGAGAGTGAACCTCATCCCGCCGGGCAGCGACGAAGACTCGCGGGAGCTGGACTGCGAGGTCATGGTTCGGTACAACGGCACATTGACGCCGGCGCGGGTGTCCATTGACGGGGAGAAGGCGCAGGTGCAGTTTGCCGATGCCGCCCGGGCGCCAACGCCGGGGCAATCGGCAGTCTTCTACGACAAAGACCGCTGCCTGGGCGGTGGCGTGATCCAGCGCACGGAACTCACGGACCGATACGGCGGATGAAAGCGAGGAGCGGACGATGATCAGAGGCGAGAGGGTAGTCCTGCGGGCCATTGAGTCAGGTGACCTGGAACGGTGCCATCAGTGGATGAATGATCCGGAGGTCAAGCGCTTTCTGAGCATGCGCTTCCCCATCTCGATGGTCCAGGAGAAGCAGTGGGTCGAGGGGGAGCGGGACCCGAACAAGGAACTGCACCTCGCCATCGAGGCCCTGGAGGGTGAGCACATCGGCAACTGTGGGCTCATGAACAGGGACACGATCAGCCGCCACGCCGAACTGGGCATCGTCATCGGCAACAAGGAGTACTGGAGTAAGGGCTACGGCACGGATGCGATGCTCACTCTCTGCGGCTTCGGCTTCACCCAGATGAACCTGCACCGGATTTGCCTGCGCGTGCTGGACGTCAACGCGCGCGGAATACGCTGCTACGAGAAATGCGGATTCCAGCACGAGGGCCGCTTGCGCGAGGCGGAGTTCAAGCACGGCGCGTACCACGACATGCTGTTGATGAGCATCCTCGCCGACGAGTTCCGCGAGCAATGGCCCGAGCGCTGGCCGACTGGAGCGGGCGAGCAGTGATCCGCGGTGAGGGCGTCGTGCTGAGGGCCACGGAACCCGGAGATGCTGAGAGCATCGCGCGCTGGTTCAATGACCCCGAGGTGAGGCGGTACATGGGCGCGCGGTTCCCGGGGAGCCTCGTCGACCAGCGAAGACGCCTTGAGAGCCGAAGCGACCCCGAGAAACGGCTGGGGCTGTGCATTGATACCCTCGACGGGAGGACAATCGGCATCTGCAGCTTGCATCGTGACGACGCCGAGGGCCACAACGCCGGCCTGGGCATCATGATCGGGGAGAAAGACTGCTGGAGCAAGGGCTACGGCACCGACGCGACCCTCACCCTCTGCTGCTTCGGCTTCCGGCAGATGGACTTGCACCGGATCCGTCTCGACGTGTACACTTTCAACGAGCGGGCGATCCGCAGCTACGAGAAATGCGGCTTCCGACGCGACGCTGTTCAGCGCGACGCGTACTACAAGCATGGCGAGTACCTGGACGTGCTGATCATGGCGATCCTGGCAGACGAGTTCCGGGAAAAGTGGCCGGAGCGGTCAGGATAGTCCCTCCTCCGCACCTTCCACCGACCCGCCATCCGCCCGCTCCAAGCAACTTCCGACGCCAGGATGGGGCGCCCTTGCCTGAAGTTGACAAGGAGTGCCGAGCCGGATATGTTATGCAAGAATTCGAGTATATGAACAGTTGCATACGCCCCGCCCAGTCGGTGAGAGGGTCGCAGTTTGAGGGAACGGAAGCGGCAAATCAGAGGCATCGGACATGATTGACGAAGATCGCGACTACCAGCGTCTTGCAGAGGTATTCAAGGCGCTCGGGCACCCGACCAGGCTGCAGATACTCGTGAAGATCATCAGCAGCGAGTTCTGTGTACAGGACTTGGGGGATGAGCTCGACCGGAGGCAGCCACACATCTCCCAGCATCTGGCTGTTCTGCGCGAACGCGGGCTGGTGGTGCCCGAACGTAAAGGCAAGACCGTCTGCTACCGCCCTGTGGACCGCAGGATCGCGGAGCTTATCCAACTGGTCGCCGAGGCCTTCGACCCGACCCGCAGTACTTGATGTGCGTTCAGAGTGTCCCAACCAACGCCAGGGAGGCATTTCCATGCAGTTGCTCGTTGCTTTCAGCACCCATGACGGCGAGAACTTGGTGACTGACGACCATGCAGGTATGGCCAAGTACTTCGACGTATACAAGTTCTCCGATGGGGAAGTGGAGTTCGTTGAGCGTCGCGAGAACTCCAAGTACGGCGGTGACGAAACCGCGAGACACGGTGACCCCAAGAAGGCCAAGGCATCCCTCAGCGCTCTCGAAGAGCTCGACGTGTGGGTCAGCAGGCGCTTTGGCCCGAACCTGCCGCGCCTGCTGAAGAAGATCCTCTGCGTCGTGGTGAAAGTGGATACGGTTGCCCAGGGCGTCGAGCTCGTGCAGGAGAACTTCGATGCCGTGGCTCAGGAGTGCGACAAGGGCGAGAGCAGAGGGCATCTGATCTTCAAGCGATAGTGGAAGCCGAACGGCGCGCCGGAGAGGCACAGGCGCTTCCAATCGGGCGCAGGCCACCACATAGGGGTAGCAGGTGATCGGACGGCGGCTCCGCTCCTCCGGCGGAGCCCCGCGACCCGCTTGTTGGAGAGTTCTCTACTCCGTCGGCTGGCCTGGCACCCACGCAGTCGGGTTGTCCAGTTGCTCCTCGCGGCCCCACTTCGTGTGGCCGTCGGCGTAACCCACAACAATGCCGTCGTTGTGGCGCTGGGGCAAGTTGTTGCCCATGAAGGAGTTGTCCGCCGGCAAACCGTAGAAGCCGCCGCCTGCCATGATGTCATTGCCCGGGTCGTTGGCCCACCAACGGCCACTGGTGGATATCTTGCCATCGCCCTGGACGCACTCGGGAGGCACGTCGGCAATCACGATCTTGGCGGAGGGATCCCAGAAGGAGCCCAATGCCATCCCGCTGGCCGCCCAGTTCAGCCCGTAGCCGGGGCCGCTGTCCTTGCGGTCAGGGCAGAACAGGATCTGCCGGTTGCGCGTGTAGGCGAAGATGCCGTTGTACCATTGGTCCGCTGTCGTTGCGGGGCTGTAGTCGCAGTCGCCACGGACGATGGTCTCGTCGTAGTCCTGGGAATACATGAGGATGGCGAGGATGATCTGGTGGACATTGGAAATGCAGGCCGCCTGTCGGCCCTTGGCGCGCGCACGGGCGAAGACTGGGAAGAGGATCGACGCGAGAATCGAGATGATCGCGATAACGACCAGCAGCTCGATCAATGTGAACCCCGAGCGGGAGTGTCTCTGCATTACTTGCCGCCTTTCACCGCTGACAAGCCCCGACCAACAGTGCTGTGTCAACTGGTAGTACCTATGGGCAAGAACGTCTTGATTATACCAAAGGTTCAGCCTTTGTCGACCAAGGAACATGTCAGGGCGCGGCCATGGAAGCCCCCACAACGTAAGAGGCGCAGCCATGGAAGCCGCGCCTCTGTTCAACACCCATGCCGGACGCACAGGTTCTGTTCGGTAACGCGAACTAGCTGTGGGGTGCCGATGTCGTGCAATCGGCGGGGCCCCGCAGATGGGCCCATCATCCCAGGGCGGTCCTGCGGGGCCCCGGTCATAGAGACCGGGTACCGGTCTCGCTACCCCGCAGCTAACGAAGTGACCTCCCCAACACAGCGGTTCTACGTGTTGCTGGTCGCCCGGTCGCCCTGATCGGGGTCGTCGTCACCCTCCATCTCGGTGGCCTCCATGCCTTCCTTGAAGGCGACCCCCGCGGCGGCGATGCCGGCCAGCATCCCGCTGGATTCCAGAGGCAGGAAGATCTTGGTGGCCTTGCCGTCCGCAACTTTGCCGAGCATCTCGAGGTACTTCACCGCGAGCAGATCATTCGTCGGGTCTCCGTTGTGAATGGCCTGGAAGACGCGCTCGATTGCCTGGCCCTCACCTTCGGCGACTGTGAGCTCGCGGAACTTGTCGGCTTCTGCGACCTTCTCGATCGCCGCGGCCTCACCCTCGGCGCGGAGGATCGCTGACTGCTTCTGACCCTCGGCCTCGAGAATCTGGGACTGCCGGGTGCCCTCGGCCTCGAGAATGGCCGCGCGCTTGTCACGCTCCGCCTTCATCTGGCGGCTCATGGCCTCGGTGATGTCCCGCGGGGGATCGATGGTCTGGATTTCCACGCGAGTGACTCGAACGCCCCACTTGTCGGTGGCGTCATCGAGGATCTCCCGCAGCCGCACGTTGATCGTTTCGCGGGAGGTGAGCGCCTGGTCGAGCTCCAGATCACCGATGACGTTCCGCAGGTTCGTCTGGGCGAGCTTCATCGCCGCCCGGACGAAGTCCACGACGTTGTATGCGTTGCGGAAAGGATCGGTGACCTCGTAGTACACCACCGCGTCGACGGTTACCATGGCGTTGTCCTTGGTGATGACGTCTTGCGGCGCGACATCGAGGACAGTTTCACGCATGTCGATGTAGCGCAGGCTCTGAATGAACGGGAAGACGAACACCAATCCGGGGTTCACCGTCCTCGAGTACTTGCCGAAGGTGGCGATGACCCCGCGCTGATGCTGCCTGACCACGAACACCGTCTTGCTGATGAAGACGATGGCCAGCACGGCCAAGAAGACCGCCAGTATTACGGTTTCCATCTGGTCCCTTCCAGCTCCTTTGAACGACGATCTTAACCGTCTGCACGCAACGACGGCCGAACTCGACCGGGCCGGAGTATCTCGTATTGCGGCTCCGAGACGCCCGTCCTGGGCCAAACAAATACCCGCGGCCGCAGGCCGCGGGCTAATCGGCTTCCGGTTGGCCCGGGCGGTCTATCCCTCGACGGGACGGACCGTGAGGGTCGCGCCCTGCACCTCTTCCACCAACACTCTCCGACCTTCCGAGACCGCCACAGAGCACCTCGCGCGCCATTCGTCGGAGCCCACGCGCACTCGCCCTGTGTTGGCGACCGGGTCAATCGACA
Source organism: Candidatus Zipacnadia bacterium (assembly GCA_029821745.1). GTDB lineage: Bacteria > Armatimonadota > Zipacnadia > Zipacnadales > JABUFB01 > JALGSS01. The sequence continues at coordinate 302 of JALGSS010000053.1, read as the reverse complement.
CGAGCACGACTGCCTCCTGGCCCACGAGGCCGTCCACATTGGACTGTGGGCCGCCCGCTGCCTGCATCGCGCGCACCATGGGTCGCGTGGCTGCGATGAGAGCGACGGATGTCACCGTGAACACCACCCACGGCACCCACCAGATACCTCCCACGAGGAGCGCGACGATCCCGGCGAGGAACGCACCGCACGCGATCCAGAGCAGGAACATCGTTCCGCTCATGAGTTCGACGATCAAGATGATCAGACCAGCGACGAGCCAGATCCACCATTCGACCATTTCAACTCAGGCCCCCTTTCAG
>JALGSS010000809.1 GCA_029821745.1 Candidatus Zipacnadia bacterium | reverse complement strand
CAAGTGCGAGATTCGCTACAACAGTGAGTGGTTCGGCAAGATGGGCAGCGCGGAGTTCCTCGCCATCGCCGCGAACTACACCCTGGCCCGGATGCTCGAGCGCGACGACTTCGCGCTGCGCATGAAGGACGAAATCGCCATCTCGATGCTCGAACTCATGTACCCGCTGGTGCAGGCGTACGATTCCGTCGCAGTCGAAGCAGACCTGGAAATGGGCGGCACGGACCAGTTGTTCAACTTCCTGGTCGGTCGCGACATCATGCGGGCCTACGGGATGACCCCGCAGTGTGTGATGACCTGGCCGCTTCTCGTGGGCACGGACGGCAAGGACAAGATGAGCAAGTCCCTGGGCAACTACGTCGGGATCACTGATGAGCCCAACGACATGTTCGGCAAGGTCATGTCGATCCCCGATGACGCGATGGCGATGTACTTCAAGCTCCTGCTGGCGAAGACCGAGGAAGAGATAGGGGAGATGGAGCAGGCAATCGCCGACGGTGCGAACCCGCGGGACTTCAAGGCGCAACTCGGGCGAGCTATCGTGGAGAAGTACCACGACGGCGCGGCAGCCCAGGGGGCGAGCGATGAGTTCGACCGGGTCCATGCCCAGCGCCGGCTTCCCACCCGAGCTCGAGGATGGCAAGATATGGGTGGTGAAGCTCATCGTCACTGCCGGATTCGCGCAGACCAACGGTGAGGCCAGGCGGCTGGTACGCGGCGGCGGTGTGCGCGTGAACGGCGACGTCGTCAGCGACGAGCAGCAGCAGCTTGCCCCGGGGGACGGCGATATCTTGCAGGTGGGCAAGCGCCGATTCGCCCGGATTGTCACCGGCTAGAGGGAATGCGCCTGTCGTCGGCGAAATGACTGGTAAGAGGCTGATTTGATCGCTTGGAGGCGATGTTGATGGCCAGAGAACAGGGCGGCAGCGATCTTGGGACAGTCATCGTTGCCGGTGCCATCGGTGCGGCCGTCGGGGCTGTCGTAGCCTTGATGCTGGCGCCGAAGGCAGGCACGGAGTTCCGCGCTGAGTTGGGCGAGAAGACTCGCGAGTACGCTGAGAAGGCGAAGGAGAAGGTCTCAGAAGTCGCTGAGATAGCCCGCGAGAGAGTTGCCGAGCTTGGGCAGGCCACCGACCAGGATGCCGATGATGCGGCGGCGGCCAAGGCAGCGCGCGAGGCCGAAGCAACCGAGGAAGCCTGAGCGCAACCCCGCGGCACGACGCCCGTCGCGACGAGTACCACGAGGACGGCCTCAGCTATCAAGAAGCGAGGCCCGGCTTGCCGGGCCTCGTTTGTATGGGTCGCTTGTGTCACGCTTCCGCTTAGTTACCCGCGCGGCTCGACGCTGTAAAGCTCCATTGCGTTGTCGCGCATCATCTTGTGGCACAGGTCGAAGGCGCACTCCTCGCTGATGAAGTCGCGCTCCACCTTCAGCGCCAGCACGTCGGCGATGCACGAGCGGGCCATGATCAGGTGTGAGTAGACCATCTCCGGCCATCCGACGTCGGAGCCGAATCCCAGGATGCGGTAACCGGGCACCAGGTCGATCCACTCGTTGAGACTCTGGCGCGTGCCCTCCATCGTCACCACGTACGTCCACGCCATGTTGAGCCACACATTCGGGTAGTGCTTGCCCAGCATCCCGATCTCGCGGCTGTACGGGTACCCGGCGTGATAGAGGCTGAACCGCGTACCTTTGTTGGCCTGGAGCAGCGGGATCAGGTGCAGCGGGTCCGACTCAGGGATGGTCCCCCAGTTGGACTGCACCCCCGTGTGGATATCGAAGACCAGATCCATCTCCCCGGCGATGCGGGCCAGGAAGAAGATGATGTGATCCTGCAGTTGCTTGATCTCCTCGCCCGACAGGGGTTGCCCGGCGAGGGCCCGCGCGAAGACGGCTGTGGCCACGTCCTCGGGGACATCCTCGGAGTGCAAGGTGCGGGAGTACGCGTGGGCGAGTTTGATGCCCCGGGAGCCTCGGGTCTTGTAGCTGCTCACCAGCTCCGCCAGGCCCTCCTTGAGCTGCCAGAGAGAACCGAACTCGCGGTTCAGGCGCCCTTCCAGCAAGGCCCGGGTCTCCGGGTTATGCAGGTCCAGGGCCGGCTCCATCCGCAGAATCGCCGTGAAATACTCGGGTTCCCAGTCCTGGAACCACGGCACGTTGAGCATCTGGGTCTCGATATCGGCGATCTCGTGGGTCACGGCTCCGTACCAGGCTGGGTCGGCGGAATGCTGCTTGATCGCCTCATTGACCGCCGACCAGTTCGCGTCGGTCAATTCGCCGTCTTCGAGCCCAAACAGGGCCTGGTACGTGACGATGTTGTGCCGCCAGTAAGATACATTGCGGGTGCGCTCCAGAACTCCCTTGAGCACCTGCCACTTGTCGGCGTCGGACTGGCAGTCTACATATGCCTCGTTGGATGACATCCCGAGGGTGCCCTGAAAGTCGCGCTCGAAGTAGGTCATCAGGCGGAAGACGTCGATCGGCGCGGCTTCGTAGTAGCCCTTCGACGACGTCGTGTGCGAGTGGCAGTCGACAGTTCGGATGGACTGCAGTTCGGCAAGCAGGCGGTCGCGCAGTGAGTCGCCCATGGTGATCTCTCCCTGGTTGGTGTCGGCGTGAAGCGGACGGCGTCTGTGTACTTCTCACACCGCACGCGATGACCTTCTCGGGCAGGGCCGGGCGTGACCATCGGCGAACCCATACATGTTGCTGAGAGGGTGCTCGGCGCTGGGCGGGCCGGAGGAACTGCTGACCCGCTGGAGACAGGACTTCGAGACGTGGTGAGGATGTGTAGGCAGGTATTGAGGAAGCCGCCTGACCTGTTGCACGGCGAGAAGTCAATCCAGAACATCCCTTTGGGGGGCTGAGACCATGGCCGGCAAGCCACGTATGCTCATCGTAGGCCCAGCTGAGGACGAGACCGTTGATCACTCCTGGGAAGCTGGCTCTGCCCCGAATGTGTGCGACTACGACGTGGTCGTGCTCTGCTTCGGTCGCGAGCCGTCCGAAGACGAGTGGTCGGGGATCAAGGAGCAAGCCGATGGCGTCGACACTTACCTGTCTAACGGTGGGCGTTTCGTCCTTCTAATCGATACGCGGCGGGCCGAACCCATCCCCGAGGCGCCACGGAGTGAACTGCCCGGAGACTCTCCACTGGACGTGGGTCTGACCTTCCGTCAGAGCTGCACAGTTGAGGTGGCTGACGACGAGTTGATAGAGAAGCTGGACGGGTACGCAGAGGAGGTGCAGCCATGCGAATGGTTCATCAGCACACTGGGGTGCTTCACGGAGATACAGCTGCCTATGGGGGAGCGGGGCGCCTGGGGGCCCGACACGAGCAGCAGATCACTCTTCACGAACCACGGCGGCCAGAGGTTGGCGGTGGCACTCTCTCTCGGCAAGCGGCTCTACGCGGGTGGGAGGGCCGTGGTGCATGAAGACAATGTGCTGGTTGTCCCGAAGCCTGCCGAACTGAGCTTCTGTGCAGCGGCGAAGATGCTTCTGGCCGCGCTTGGGATGATGGGAGAGGACGAGGAGGCTAGCAGTGAGGAGCCGGCTTGGGCAGACGAAGTGTTCGCTCCGGGGGAGGGTGCTGCGCGCGCCAGAATCGATGAGATCAGCGGGCAGATGCATCAGCTCTCCGCTGAGGCCAAGGAGAAGCGCGAGGAACTGATCCCCTTGCGCCGCTTCGCTGCGCTGGCGTGGGCGACTGGAGACGAGCTTGAGCAGCTCGTGACGGCAGTGTTCCAGGATCTGTTCGCCGAGTCCACCATCGAGGTGGAGCCGAAAGGTGGGAGCGCCGAAGCCGATGTGCATCTGGTCGCTGGCGCCGTGACTGCTGTGGTTGAGTGTAAGGGCAGGGAGGGCGTGATCAGGCAAGGCGACTACGCTGACGCTCTGAAGTGGAGCACTGCCGTTGGCGGAACTGGCATTGATGCGTGTGGGGTGCTTCTGGGCAATGGCCACCGCCGCGAGCCGCCTCTCTCTCGCGCCCCGACGTTCGACCCAATGGCACTTGCCCAGGCGAGTGTCGCTAAGATCTGCTGCGTCTCTGCTTTGCAGTTGCACGGAGCATGGTGTGCAGTGAAGCTGGGCGACGCTCAGCCACAGGAAGTGTTCGAGGCGTTGGTCAGTACGGCTGGGAAGATCGACTTGAAGAAGCACCCGTTCTTCGACTACAAGGCCGTCCAGAGCAAGCTCACGCAATGACAGGAAGAGGCCGCTCTCCGCAATAGCCCAACTCCCATGGAAGTGATGAATGAACCACATCTATCTTGCCGATTCGCGCCGGATGCCCGAGCTTGAGGACGCCTCGGTGCACCTGATGATCACCTCGCCCCCGTACTGGCAGCTCAAGGACTACGGGGCCGAGGACCAGATCGGGTACCACGACACCTACGAGGCGTACATCGAGGACCTCAACCGCGTCTGGAGCGAGTGCGCCCGGGTGCTGCATCCCGGGTGCCGCATGTGCATCAATATCGGTGACCAGTTCGCCCGGGCGGCCTATTACGGGCGGTACAAGATCATCCCGATTCGCACCGAGATCATCCGCCACTGCGACTCGACTACATGGGCGCGATCATCTGGCAGAAATTCACCACCTGCAACACCACCGGCGGCGGGAGCGTGATGGGCTCGTACCCCTTCCCGCGCAACGGGGCCATCATGATCGACTACGAGTTCATCCTCGTGTTCAAGAAGCTGGGCAAGCCGCCCAAGATCAGCCCCGAACTCAAGGAATCCGCGCGGATGACCCACGAGCAGTGGGTGGAGTACTTCTCAGGTCACTGGCATGTGCCCGGTGAGCGGCAGGACGACCACCTGGCGACCTTCCCGGCGGAGATTCCGCGGCGGCTGATCCGCATGTACAGCTTCCCCGGTGAGTGGGTCCTCGACCCCTTCCTGGGAAGCGGGACGACGGTGAAAGTGGCGGCGGAGGAAGGGCGGCTTGGGGTCGGCTACGAGATCAACCCGGAGTTCCGGCCGATCATCGAGCGGAAGCTGGGCGGCGATCCACTGACGCTGGACTTCGCGGACGGCCAGGACGCGCTGCAGTTCGAGTTTCATCTGCGGGACGAAGCCGATGCAACTGAACCCTTGCCGAGAGACGAAACACCATCCGACGCCGAACCCGTAACGAACCAGGTTCGCCGCATCGCGGACCCGAAGGCGTATGACTTCGGCAGCAAGATTGATGGGCGGACGCATTCGGGGAAGCTGTTGGTGCAGGTGGCGGGGGAGATGGAGGCGCTGCCGGAATGGCCCGACTTGACAGAGCGGGACAGGTTGGCCAAGATTGTCGATGAGGTCGTGGCGCAAACCGGCGCCGACCGCAAGCTGGTGATCGCCGGGACGCGGAACGCCTTGAACACGCTAAAGCGTTTCAGTGAATTGGTCCGAGGGTCGTAGCAGGCCCGATGATGCCATCCGGCCGTGTGCCGGGTGAGTGAGAGCCGCGTGGCGCAGGCGGCCGACTTTCGGCGACCACTGCCGTCCGGCCCCGCGAACCGGGAATCCGACGCGGCTTTCCTGTTGACTGGTTTCCTGATTCCCCACAACTGCACTGGAGGCAATGATATTGCGCGCATCGCATTACTACGCACCGACTTTGAGGAAAGCTCCTTCCGACGCCGAACTGCCGAGCCATCAACTGCTGATGCGGGGCGGATTCATCCGACCCGTCGCCGCCGGCGTCTTCGACTGGCTCCCGCTGGGCTTGCGGGTCCTGCGGAAGGTCGAGAATGTCGTCCGTGAAGAGATGAATAGCGCCGGCTCCATCGAGGTCCACCTGCCTGTTCTGGCCCCGAAAGACCTGTGGGAGCGAAGCGGGCGCTGGGACACGTTTGAGCCCACGCCCTTCCGCACCAAGGACCGCGGCGACCGTGAGTTTTGCCTCGGGCCGACCCACGAGGAAGTCATGACCCACCTCGTGGCGGTGGACCTGAGCTCGTACCGCGACCTGCCCCTGACACTCTACCAAATCCAGGTCAAGTTCCGCGACGAGGTCCGACCCCGGGGCGGTCTTCTGCGGGTCAAAGAGTTCTTCATGAAGGACGCCTACAGCTTCGACGTGGACCGCGAGGGTCTGGATAAGTCATACCAGGCGCAGTACGACGCGTACGTGCGCATCCTCGACCGTCTGAGCCTTCCGGCATTCATCGTGAAGGCCGACGCGGGCTCCATGGGCGGCAGCGATACGCGCGAGTTCCACGTGCTGACCGAGTACGGGGAGGACACGATCTTCCGCTGCAACAAGTGTGACTATGCCGCGAACGCAGAATGCGCGGCGCTCAGTCCGGTGGAAGCCGGGCCGCGCAAGGCCGATGGCGAGCCGGAGCTTGTCGAGACTCCCGGCCAGTCCACCATTGAGCAGGTCTGCGAGTTCCTCGGCAGGCCCGCGGAGCAACTCGCGAAGACGCTGATCTACAAGGTCGACGGCGAGTTCATCGCCGCCATCGTTCGCGGCGACCGCGATCTGAACGATTTCAAGCTCAGGAATCTGCTGGGCGCTGAAAGCCTGGAGATGGCCAGCCCCGCGGACATCCTGAAGGTGACCGGCGCATCGGTCGGCTTCAGTGGCCCTGTGGGCCTGGCTGAGAGCGTCAAGATCATCGCTGACTACGAGGTCAACGCGATGAGTGACTTCGTCGTCGGCGCGAACAAGGACGACGCCCACCTGGTCGGCGTGGAAGTCGAGCGCGACTTCTCCGTGGCCCAGTTCGCGGATATCCGCGAGGCTGTTTTGGGCGACGGGTGCCCCGAGTGCTGCGACGGCGAACTCGTGACGGAGCGCGGCATCGAGATGGGCCACGTGTTCAAGCTCGGCACGAAGTACGCCGAGGCCCTGGGCGCGACGTTCCTGGACGAGAGCGGCACCGAGCAGGTGGCGACGATGGGGTGCTACGGGTTCGGCGTCAGCCGGGCGATCGCTGGGATCGTCGAGGTCCACCATGACAAGGACGGCATCATCTGGCCGATGAGCGTGGCCCCGTTCCACGTCGGCGTGCTGCTGCTGGATCCCGGTGTGGAGGAGCTGGCGCAGATCGCCGACCAGTTGGAGACCGGGCTCGGCGAGGCGGGCTATGAGGTCATGGTCGACGACCGCGACGAGCGTCCGGGCGTGAAGTTCAAGGACGCCGACCTGATCGGCTACCCGATCCAGATCGTGGTCGGGAAGCGCACCGCTGAGAACGGCACCGTCGAGGTCCGCCGCCGCGAGGATAAGGCCGAGAGCGTGGTGCGCGAGGAGGCTGATGGCGATGGCAAGTGACGATGTCCGCCGCCCCGCCGTGGCGGGGATGTTCTACGAGGCGACTCGGGGGGCGCTGGTGCGGGATATAGAGGCCTGCTATGCCAAAGCGGGCCTCGACCGCAGCGTACCGCTGATCAACGACGAGGGCCCGCGGGATGTTATCGGGCTCGTCTGTCCTCACGCTGGGTATATGTACTCCGGGAGTGCTGCCGCCGGCGCATTCATGCGACTGGCGGAGGATGGCAGGCCCGGCACGTTCGTCATCCTCGGGCCCAACCACGGGCGTGGCAGCTTCGTCAACGCGATCCAGACGAGCGGCTGGTGGGAGACTCCCCTGGGGCGATCGCCTATCGACGAAGCCCTGGCGACACAGATCGCCGACGCCGTGCCGGACCTGCATGAGGGTCCTGACGGGTTCGTCGG
>JALGSS010000808.1 GCA_029821745.1 Candidatus Zipacnadia bacterium | reverse complement strand
CACTGCGCGCATCCCCCGGGGTGTCGCCTCTCCTGCTTGTGCCGGTGGCCCCGAAGCGAACAATCCCCGTGCCGTGGCACGGTCTTTCCGTTCGTTATGGGGTGCCGGGTCCCGCCCCGGTACACTTTCGGGAGAAGAGCCACTTTTCCTTGGGCGCCGCTCCAGGCTTGGGGACCGCGGTTTTCGTGGCCGTCCGAGGAGCGCCCGTCGCGGCAACGCCGAGATTGTTCGGGGAAGGCGTGATGTCCTCCGCTTTCGCCCCCTGCCAGCCGGACAGCAGCAAGGAAACGGAGACAGCCAAGGCCATCATGCAGCCGACGGCGACTTTCGCCTTCCTTGGGAACACCATCTGCGCGGCTCCTTATCCAAACCGACATTGCCCGCGGGATTGCCCATCGAGCCCCTGGCCCGCGACCGTCGCAGGCCGATCGCCCTGAATGTCTCCTGCTTCTATGATTATGCAAGCGGTCTTTTGGCCGGTCTCGGCTTCCAAGGGGTGAGTTGTACTCTTCGTCAGGCCCGGAACCGCTGTCCCTCCCGAAAACTCCATCCGGCCCATACGAAGTAGGACCCGATCCGCATCTGACGACGTCCTCCCGTCCGGGTCGGTCAGGCCGACGCCATGATCGTCGTCGCCCGACCTGTTGTCCAGGAAGAACAGTGTCGGAGCCGCGCCTCGGCCCGGGGAGCCAGACGCGTCGAATCCTGTGGAGCCGATCGCGGACGTCACGCCGGCCTTGTGTGCCGCCGAGGTGGACTGGATTGGCGACGGTTCGAGACTCCTCTTGGGGTCCAAGACGCACGCGCTTGTTGAACGAAGCCGCTACGAGACAGGTTGAGACCGGATCAGGTGTGGGGAAGTCCGGCCCTCGCCCGCCTGGCCCACGTCTCCCGCGCCCGCATCACCCAGATCATGAACCTGCTGCTTCTCGCCCCGGATATCCAGGAGGCCATCCTCTTCCTGCCCCGCACGGACGGCCATCTCGCCGATGAACGTCTTGCCCGACGACGTGGGCGAAAGCCCGATTGGTACAAGGAGATCGTCAAGAGGTCAAAAACCCGCGGGTTGTCGCAGTGTTTACGCAAAGTGACGTCTTGAAGGCGTTCTGCGCGTTTGACAAGGAGGGGACGGATCGTGAGGAGGACAACGGTGCGATGGGCGGTTTGCGCACTGCTGGTGGTGCTTGGGTCGGTGGTGTGCGCGCGGGCGGGTGGGTTGCAGAACAACCCGGAACTGGTCCTCGATATCGAAGAGGGCTCGTGGCGCCAGTTCATGGGCTGGAAGATTCCCACGTTGGTCACGGATAGGGGGGACACCGCTGCGCTCCGCTGGCCGAAGACCGTCGGCGGCGACGACGCCGATCGCGGCGCGGTGCCCGTTCGTCAGTCGTGGTATCCGCCGGAGAACTGGAAGGACCCGACCCGACGGGTCCCTGTACGGCTTCCGTGACCTGACGAACAAGGACTTCGAGGACCGGATTGCGAAACGGACGCGGACCATACCGCCGAAGGTGTGGGTCACGGCGGTGGGGGTGCCGCTGTCGCTGTTGCACAAGGGTGTGAACGTGATCGGCATCGAGGTCCACGCGGCGCGGGTGAACGAGGTGGAGGCGGAGGGGACGGCGAAGGCGGGCTCCTGGAAGGAGCGGCCGTGCACCTGGGCCCACGTGGGGGTGGTCACGGCGAAGATGCTCGTTGGTATGCCCACCGGGCTCGACCAGAACGTGGCCCCCTCGCCGGGCCTGGCCGTCTCGACGGAGCATCCGTGGGACTCATCCCGCGCGTATGACTACGCGCACCCGCAGGATCCGCCCCTGCCGATCACGCTGGTGAGCGGGCGCCGCGGGGTCTTTTCCGGCCGGGTGCTGGTCAGTTCGCGGGATTCCATCTGGGGGCTCAAGGCGACGCCGGGTGACCTCAAGCGCGTCGGCGGGAGCGAAACGATCCCCGCTACGGCCGTCGCCGTCCGCTACGCCGAGGTGAGCAGGCCGGACGTCAGTTTCCGCCGCTGGCCCCTCTACGATCGCCTGCTCGACGAGGCGCCGGAGGAGATTCCCGCGGTCCCCATGAAAATCCACGGCCGCAACCTGCAGCCGGTTCCCACCGCCTGCGTCCCGGTGTGGGCCACCGTCAACGTCCCGGCCGACGCCGTCCCCGGCGACTACCGGGGCGAGTTGAAGGTGGAGGCCGACGGCGCCGAGGCGGTGGTCGTGCCCATCCACCTGAAGGTCCACGATTTCCTCATGCCCGACCCGAAGGACTACCGGCTGACCCACAACATCTATCAGTCGCCGGACTCGCTCGCGCAGTACTACAAAGTCCCCCTCTGGTCGGAGAAGCACCTGGCGCTCATGGAGAAGTCGCTCGTGCTCCTGCGCGGGCTGGGCACCCGGATCCTGCCCCTGCCGCTCACCATCGATTCCCCGCACTTCCGCAACAGCGAGTCGATGGTCCTCTGGGTGAAGCAGGCCGACGGCTCCTTCACCTACGACTTCACCAACCTGGAGAAGTACCTGGACCTCTATGAGCGGACCATCGGCAAACCGCGCTGCATCGCCATCAACACGGTGGGGCAGGAGCGCGAGGGGCATCCCGCACCGCCGCTTAACACTACAACGCTACAATCGCCTCCCTGGCCCTCCCCCGTCAAGGGGGAGGGGACAAACCCGTCCCCCTCCCCCCTCCGTGGGGGAGGGTTGGGGTGGGGGGGCGTAGAATATCGATGTAGCGTTGTAGTGTTAACGTCACCGTGGTTGATGCCGCGACGGGCACGAGGGAGGCGATGCCCCAACCGAAGGTCGGCACCCCGGAGGACCTGGCGTTCTGGAAGCCCGTCCTCACGGAACTGCGCCAGCACCTGGAGAAGCGCGGCTGGTTCGACGCCGCCATGATCCGCCACGTCAGTTACTGCTGGTCGCCCACGAAGGAGACGATGGGCACCATCAAGACCATCTGGAGCGACGCCAGGTGGGTGAGCAGTTGCCACGGCTACCGCGGCGCCTTCGGCGGGATGCCGGTCAACACCACCGAATGGGTGTGGGGCAACTGGAGCCTGCACAACCCGGACAACCCCCGCTCGCGCAAGCGGGTGTATCCCCGGCCGTGGACGAAGGCCCGCTCCGGCCAGCCCAACACCGACCACTGCATCCTGCGCGATTACCGCGATAACCGCCCACTGGCGTGCGTTTGCCTCCTCCGGCGTCCAGGTGCGTGACGATGAACTCCTGGCCATCGCCGCGGAGGTCTCGAAGGCCGCCGCAAAGGCCGCCAGTCTGGCCTCCAGCCGTCCGTAGCCCTGACCATGGCTTTCGCATTCCCTCCCTCCTTCGGGGGGAGGCTCGCGGCCCCCGATGGCAACGCTGGGAAGAAGGCGCGACGTCCGAACTGCGCGAGTATGACGCTCATACCTTCGGCAATGGCTCCCGGAGGAGGGCTCGGACCTCCAACCTGGCGGTTAACTGCCGCCCGTCGTCACTCTGAAGCCACCAGGGATAACCCTATCGAAGCCTGCGTGCTCCGCTGACTGCCGGGCACTTCTTTTCTCCCAGCGCCTCGCACCGATGTGGCCCCTGACGGGCCTCTTCCTGCCGCGCACTGAAGGCAGACGCGCTCCCGTCCGCGAGCGGCACATCCGGCCCATCTGCGCCGTCCTCGACCGGCGTTCACATTCGGCCAGGGACGAGAGCGTCCAGTACCGCTCACTGCACGAATCGCCCAATGACACCACGAGTAATACGTCGCTCTGGTTACGGCTCACCGGTGGCCACGTCCCACACGCTCACCGCCCAATCATAACTCCCCGAGGCCAACGTCTTTCCGTCGGGCGAGAAAGCGACGGACGAGACCGAGGCGGTGTGTCCCTTCTTCGTACGCAGCGGGAAGGCCGCCGGTTCTGCAGAAACGCGCATGTGCGGCATGGCCGCGCGTGTTGACCTGGCGGGCGCAGTGGAATACCATCGTGGCGGGGAAGGAGGGAGGCCATCGCCTCAATCAAGGCCGGCGCGTGCGCCTATACGCACAACGGTAACATGGTGGACAACGTGCTCCTCAATCCCCGCACGTATCCGTCTCTCGTGGGGATCAGTGGAAAGGCCGGTGGATGAGCGGCGGCCTGTCGAACAGCACGGGAGACGAACGTACCGACGGACGGTCCCCGGTCGTGTCGGCCACCGTCATCATCCCCTCCCACGGCCGGCCTGACCTGCTGCGCCAGTGCCTGGAGTCGCTCAGGACACAGTCGTATTCGCGGCACGAAGTGGTGGTGGTGGATGACGCGTCGCCGCAGGCCGACGACTATGCGGCTCTTGCCCGGCGCTACGGCGCGCGCCTCCTGCGCAATCCGGTGAACCTGGGGCAATCGGCCGGGCGCAACCGCGGCGTCCGCGAGTCGTCCGGCGACGTGCTCATCTTCCTCGACGACGACTGCGTCGTCCGGGATCCCGACTGGATTGCGCACCACGTCCGCCTGCATGCCGCCGAGGCGGGCATCCTGGTCGGCGGCGGCATCGACAACATCGCCACCACCCCGGCGGGATGGGCGTATGCCGGCACCAACCCGCAGCGCGTCCGCGCCGAGGGCAATCTCCAGACGATGAACTTCAGCCTCACCAGGTCCACCTTCCTCGACGTGGGGCCCTTCCGCGAGGACCTGCGCGAACTGGAGGACGTGGAGTACTCCGTGCGCGCCTTGCGGATGGGGAGACGGCTCAGATACGTCCCCGACCTTCGGATCGATCACCACTTCCGCACGACCCTGGGCGGGATCATGAAACGAACGTTCCAGTATGGATTCTGGACGGTGCCGGTCTACACGCGGAACCGCATCGCCGGCTACCGGCGGCTGCCAAGTTCGCTGGTTTCGGCCGTCGCGCTGTTCCTGCCGATCGCCGTGGCCCATACGCTTCTCCGGGTGCTGGTGAGCATCCGGGACTGCCCGGCGGCGGCGGTGTATGTGCCATTTTCATTCTTGTTTTGCCTCTCGCATGCAGCGGGAATCGTCTGGTACCATTATCGGCTCTTCTCCCGAAAGTGAACCGGGACTTGGCTGGTGAGGAGACGACGAACACGAAGACCGTGCCACGGCACGGGGATGTGCCGCGTGTTGGCCAACGGCAGCCA
>JALGSS010000807.1 GCA_029821745.1 Candidatus Zipacnadia bacterium | reverse complement strand
GGTGAATGGTACGGGCGCGTAGCCAATGCAGGACGACCGCTCTGCCCGGGGGGCGCGCCAATCACGAGTATGCGGGAGAGTGTCATGTCGTCGGGTCCTCTGAAGGGTTTCGAGGCCACGTACGCCCGGTCCCTGTACCGGGCTGCGGGGTATGATGACGAGAATTTCGCGGGGCCGCTGGTGGGGGTCATCAACTCCGTGTCGTCAGCCACGCCCGGACACGCACATCTGCGCCGGGTGGCCGATATTGTGCTGCAGGCGATCCTCGACGCCGGCGCGATGCCTGTCGAGTTCAACGTGCCCGCGCCCTGCGACGGAATCGCCCAGGGACACGGGATGCATTACATCCTGCCCATGCGCGAGGTCGTGGCTGCCGGAGCCGAGCTCGCCTTGAAGGCCCACAGTTGCCAGGCGGCGGTGATGATTGCCTCGTGCGACAAGATCATCCCGGGGATGCTGATGGCGGCGGCGCGCTGCGACGTGCCCACCGTCTTCGTGACGGGTGGCCTGATGCCTCGGGAACATGGTGGCCTCGGACGTGAAGGAAGCCATGGGCCGACGGGTTCGAGGCGAGATCAGCGAGACGCAGCTCGCGGCCATCGAGCGGTGCGCCTGTACAGCCCCCGGCGCCTGCAATATGATGGGCACGGCGGTCACGATGGCGTGCATTGCGGAGGCCCTCGGCTTCGGGCTTCCCCATGCGGCGACGGTCGAGGCTCTGTCACAGGATCACATCGCGCTTATCCGGTCCGCGGGTGAGTGGATCGCGACGGCGGCGAAGGATGGCGCAACGGCCCGGCAGCACATCACCCTCGCCGGGCTGAAGAACGCCGCGCGTGTAGGTCTGGCAGTCGGCGGCTCATCGAACATGGTGCTGCATCTGCTGGCCCTCGCCCGGGAGGTCGACGCGGACCTTGCCCTCGACGACTTCGATTCCCTGAGCAGGCAGACGCCTCTCCTCGGGAAGTTCAAGCCGTCCAGTGACCTGACGGTCACGGACTTCCACCATGCCGGCGGGGTGCCTGCGGTGATGAGGGAACTCGCAGACGGCGGATTGATCGAGACTGACCTCCCGGCTGCCGGTCTGGGCACCCTTGAGCGACGGTTGGAGGATGCGCCGGGCGTCGATGGCGAGGTGTTGCGGACGCTGGAATCGCCTCTCGCGGAAGAAGGCGGGCTGGCGGTTCTGTATGGCAATCTTGCCCCCAAGGGTGCGGTGGTGAAGCAGTCAGCGGTGCTGCCGCAGATGCGCGTGCATACCGGTCCGGCCCGGGTGTGCGAGAGCGAGGAGCAGGTCCGCGAGCGATTGCTCTCGGGGGACGTGGCGGAAGGGGATGTGCTGGTCATCCGCTACGAGGGGCCGCGCGGGGGCCCGGGGATGCGGGAGCTGTCGATCCCGGCGGCTCTGCTCGTGGGCATGGGACTGGGCGAGAGCGTGGCGATGGTAACCGACGGGCGCTACTCGGGGGCAACCCGAGGGCCCTGCATCGGCCACGTTGCGCCGGAAGCTGCTGCAGGTGCCCCTCTGGCGGCCGTGTGCGAGGGCGACACCATCGACATTGACATTCCAGCCCGTAGGCTAAGTGTGAGACTGTCTGACGACGAGATCGCACAGCGACTGCGCGAACATCACGCCCCCGCGCCGAAGGCTTCGGGCGGATTTCTGGATATCTACCGGGCGCTGGCTCGTGGGGCTGACGAGGGCGCAGGACTCTCGGTGGACGGCTAGAGTTACCGACATGCAAGCAGATGAACACGAGGTGCTGAGATGAGTGAACGCCGGCAGATGTACATCAACGGCGAATGGTGCGGGGCACAATCAGGAGGTACCGCGCCGGTCATCAACCCGGCGACTGAGGAGGTCATTGCTCAGGTCCCCTACGGAGGCGCCCCCGACGCGGCCCGAGCGCTCTCTTCGGCGGCGAATGCCTTCGACGCCTGGCGGAAGATGAATGCGTGGGATCGGGCCCGGATCATGTACCGGGCGGCGGATCTGATCCGCGAGCGCGCCGATGACATGGCCGTGGTCATGTCGACGGAGGTCGGCAAACCCGTGCCCGAATCACGAGGCGAGATCATGGCCTCGGCCAACTACTTCGAGTGGTTCGCCGACGAAGCCAAGCGCGTCTACGGCCAGTGGGTTCCTCCCGCGAAGGACGGCGTGCGCCGCTGGGTCCTGCGCCGGCCCGTCGGTGTCTGCGCGGCGATCGCCGCGTGGAATTTCCCCGTGCTGCTGCCGGTGCGGAAGATCGCGGCGGCTGTGGGAGCCGGCTGCACCATCGTGTCGCGGCCCTCGATCAACGCGCCCCTGTCGGTGATGGAGATGTTCGGCTGCCTGCATGACGCAGGCTTCCCCCCGGGGGTCGTCAATCATGTCCTGGGTCCCGGTGCCGAGATCGCGGGCGAGTTCCTCAGCAATCCCGTCTGCCGGAAGCTGAGTTTCACAGGTTCGACGGACGTTGGGCGCTCCCTGATTCGCGGGTCCGCCGAGCAGGTCAAGCGCGTGTCCATGGAACTGGGCGGCAGCGCTCCCGTGCTCGTATTCCCGGATGTGGACGTGGCCCAGGTCGCCGAGGCGACGACTCGGGCGAAGTTCCGCAACAATGGGCAGGTGTGCATCGCCTCCACGCGCTTCTACGTCCACGAATCGGTCTACGAGGAGTATGTGGACCGGGCGGTACAGGTGGCGCGGTCACTGCGCCAGGGCAATCCTCTGGAGGAAGGCATTGAGCTGGGCCCCCTGTGCAACCAGGACGCGGTGGAGAAGATGGAAGGCTTCGTGGCCAACGCGCAGGGCAAGGGAGCCCGTATCCTCACCGGCGGCAAGCGCCCCGATGGCCCGCAGTTCGAGCGCGGGTACTGGTACGAGCCGACGGTGATGGTCGACATCCCCGCCGGGATTCGACTCACCTGCGAGGAAGTCTTCGGCCCGGTCATGCCCATCATGCCCTTCTCGACCACGGAGGAGGCCGTCCAGCTTGCCAACAACACGGTCTTCGGACTGGCGGGATACGTGTTCACTCGCGATCTGGCCCGGGCGATCGAAGTCAGTGAGGCCCTGGAGTTCGGCATCATCGGGCTGAACGACATGGTGCCCGCAACTGCTGAGTGCCCCTTCGGCGGCATGAAGCAGTCGGGCATGGGGCGCGAGGGCGGCTCGACGGGCATCGACGACTACCTGGACGTCAAGTATGTCTCGGTGGGGATGGGATAGTGCGGCAGACCGGTTGGTAATCATGGG
>JALGSS010000806.1 GCA_029821745.1 Candidatus Zipacnadia bacterium | reverse complement strand
GACTGACGGCCATAACCAGCGACGCGATTCTCGTCATCAATCGTCCCCCTTCTGTCGTTGCTGCTGTCCCTCCGTCTCGTCCGCCTGGCTTTCTGGCGGCTTGCGCAAGTGCAAGACACCGTAGTCGTGGCTGGTGCGACCTGCCTTGCCGCGAGGCCGGGCTACTCGGACGATCAGCGCATCGTCCGAGAGCCACCCGAAGCATTGGTCGATCGCGCCGATGGTCGTCACCTCGAACGCCGTCTTCCTCTCCAGGTCCGTGCACCACACTGACGATGGGCCCGTGCTGGACCTGCCTTCCTTGTCGCGCAGTCTCTCCTGCAGAATCGCCCGACGTCCGTCCGGCGCACCGGTGATGAATCGGTACCCTCCGCGACGCAGGAGCGCATTCAGCTTCTCGGGCAGCGTCTCGCCTGGGTAGAGATCGTAGGACTTCGGGGGGGCATCGTGGCGCAAGACGCGGACCGAAGGCATGGCGTCTAGGGGCTCCAGGATGCCGATCACCCCGGCGCTGTCCTCGAGCAGCGTCGGCACGGGTGGCTGCCACGGGCGTGCCGCGGGACGATAAACTGACCACATCTCCCCAAGGTCGTGCGACTTCCCCTCCGTCGTCCAGAAGGACAGCATCTGGCCCCGCGACTTCATCCCGCGCCTGGTGGTGACCCTGTCTTCCAGGGCATACCAGCCGCTGCCGGTCCCGGCCCAGCCCAGCGGCCACGGCGTGCTGCGAGTAGTGTTCTTGCCGACCTCCCGGGAGATCGGCGGCTCCGCGATCCGCTCAAGATCCGGGAGGCGGAAGACGACTGTCGCTTCGCCGGCCTCGCCCATGCCAATGGCCGTCAGCCTCTCTCCTCCCAGGTCGCCGGCCATGAAGAAGGCCAACCCCGGTGACCTCTTCACGACGCTGCGTGTGGCGGGGTCATATACGACCAGGTTCGCCGTGGCCATGTTCCTCTCGTCTTCGAGGGTGGATAAGCGGCCAAATCCTCTTCCCTCGCAGAAAACCAGACGCTCGCCGCACCAGGCGAACGCGAGTACGCCGTGGCCCTCTGGGAATGGGTCCGGCAGCCTTTCCGCCAGCGCCCCCGAAGGCCCGATCTCCCAGATGGCGAACACCCGCCAGTCCGTCCCTTCTGTGCCCGTGACGGCGATCCACTTGCCATTGGGGCTGGGCTTGAAGACATACGTGTTGTCTGTGTAGCCTGCCCCGGTGTCAGTGTACGGGGGCCAAGCGTAGAAAGCACCCGCCAAGGCCGGCTTCTTGTCCTGCATTGGCTGTTCCGCCGAGAGGCATCCGATGCCTGCAGCTAGGCCTGCAGTCAGCACTGCGCCCCAAACGAAACACCTTCGCATGTGTGGTGACAAGCCACTCGCCTCCTCGGTCGTCGGGCCTGCGGATTGCGTCTTCCGCTCACGCACGCTCTGTGCTCGCGGACTCTACTCAGGTTCGCCGACGGACCCGCTCACGTTCCATGCCTCGACCACGTTGGGAACCTCCCTTGGCAGGAGGCCCGTATGCGCAGTGGGCACGACACCGATATTGCCCCAGATGAGTCTGCAGATCCTGGCCCACGCGAGTTGCGTGCTCGCGCCCCCGTCGAGCATGACAGCACGTGTGACGCCGTCAACAGGCAGACCCTCTGCTCTGAGGGCCTGTAGGAGGGCCCCGTCGTTGAGGAAGTCCACCGTCTCTGTCCACGTCCAGCCAGTGAACGAGAATGGATTGCACGCGACAACCATGACGAAGTATGTGGGCTTGTTGGCTTTCGTTGCCATGCATATCAGCGTCCGTCTCTTCTTGGCCTCCTGCTCAGGCCACTGGATGTCCGCTCCGTGGCTCGTGTCAGGATGCAGCAGCATGCCAACAGAGCTCGCGCCAAATGGGTTCTTCTTCAGCGGAGGGGGGGCCTGGAACTTGCCACTGGCCTCCCACTCCGCCAGGACCGCGCCACTCGACCCCCGCTTGGCCATCCCGAATGCATCTCGCTGGAAGCTCTGGAAATTCCCGTCGTTGTGCCATCCGGTGCCGCTGCCAAACTCCCCGATGATGGTTGGCGGGTTCTGCGGGTCGAAGGCGAGGCCCCCGTGGTTAAACAGGCCACCGTTGACGGCAGCTCTGGCTGTGCCGATGTTATCCGCAGTCTCGGGGGGCAGCGCTTCCAGTACCTGTTCCTCAGCAAACCTGCAATCGTGTCCGGGGTTACCCGGAATCAGGTGCGGGAATAGAGTGGTTCTGTGCTCTGTGGCGTCCAACCGGCAAACGGCCGCGTGCCAAGCGGAACCTGCATAGGAGCCTCCGACGAACACCATGGCCCAGTCGGCCGCGCCTGCCTTATTCGCCGCCAGCATCCGTTGACTGTCGTGTGTGCGCCGATCAGCGTCCTGGACGCCGCAGGCATCACTCGCCGTCCAGATGACGCGCATGTTCGCATCCGGGTCGTTGGCCTGCAGTTGGTAAGTCAGGATGCCGTCCGGCTCCCCGTCGCCGTTCTCGTCCACGCCCTCGTGCCGATGGGCGACCGCCTCAGGCCCGGCGACGACGTTCTTCTCCTTTAGGAACGTATCGATTGTTGTCATGTCAAGCGCGACAGCGTCCTGCCCCCCTTGGTCGTTATACACGACGCCTTAAGTAATTGCGGATAGTCTGCGTAGGACGTTGTTGGGCGTTGCCCACTTCGCAAATTGCAGTTCCACAGCTTGGGTGATCGCTTCGAGAGAAGGGAAGT
>JALGSS010000805.1 GCA_029821745.1 Candidatus Zipacnadia bacterium | reverse complement strand
GGGCCGTGGCGAACACGGACAATGCGCACGAGGAAATCGCCGCTGCAAACCTGCCGGAGATCCGTCATATCGCGGTCCCACGGGTACCCGCGGGGTTCCCGGCGGACGACTTCAATGGCGATTGGCGGGTTTGCTCGCCGGAGACTGTGGGCAGTTTCACCGCCGCGGGCTTCTACTTCGCCCGCTATCTGCAGCCAGAGCTGAACGTGCCCATCGGCCTGATCAACTCCTCGTGGGGCGGCACCCTCATCGAGCCGTGGACAGCGCCGGTCGGCTACGCCCGGGTGCCCGCGCTGGACGATATTCTGCAGCGCGTCACGCTCACCAACCCAACCTCCGCTGGGTACAAGACTGTGCTGGCCGAGTACATCACGCAAACGCAGGACTGGCTGGGCAAGGCACGTCAGGCTCTCGCCGACGAGGCCCCACTGGAGCCTGCGCCCGCCTACCCGGCTGAGATCGCGCCATTCACCGACCGCCAGGACCCGACGGCCCTGTGCAATAGTATGATCTGCCCCCTCGTGCCCTACGCGATCCGCGGCGCGATCTGGTACCAGGGCGAGTCCAACCATGGCGATGGGATGGTCTATGCCGACAAGATGAAGGCTCTCGTCGGCGGCTGGCGCACGCTCTGGAACCAGGGCGACTTCCCCTTCTACTATGTGCAGATCGCCCCATACGGGTATGGCACCGAAAACGCCTACATCCTGCCGACCTTCTGGGAAGCCCAGACGGCCGCTCTCGAGATTCCGAACACCGGAATGGCGGTCATCAACGACATCGGCAATCTGACGAATATCCACCCGACGAACAAGCAGGATGTCGGCAAGCGCCTCGCACTGCTCGCGCTCAAGAGGACCTACGGGCGTGCGGAAGTGGTCGACTCAGGACCGACCTTCAAGTCCATGTCCATTGATGGCCGCAGAATCATCGTGCAGTTCGACAATGTGGGTAGCGGCCTCGCCTCCCGCGACGGCAAGCCCCTGGACTGGTTCGAGATCATCGGGATGGAGACCGACTTCGTGAAGGCCGACGCGGTCATTGAGGGCGACACTGTGGTCCTCACAGCCGATGAGGTCAAGCAACCCGCGGCCATGCGCTTTGCGTGGCACAAGACCGCGGAGCCGAACCTGATGAACAAGGAAGGGCTCCCGGCGTGGCCCTTCCGCGCCGGAGAAGTCCCGGAACGCGACTATCTGGCCCTCAACGTGGACGAGGCGAAGGACTACAAGCTCGTCTACGCCTTCGACGTCGCCAAGGCCGCCGGCACCATCAACTACGATGAGGACAACCGCGACAAGATCGCCGGACCCTTCGACCGGATCGCGTACTTCCTCGAACTCCAGACGCCGGGCGAATCGACGGAGTACGTGTATGTCTCTATGGACGCCTTCACCGACGATCTGGGCAAGATCGGCGTCCCGGCCCTTGCGACGAAGGCGAAGTTCCAGCAGAAGGTCAGCAACATGAACGTCGTCTCCAACGTCGAGGCCATCGTAACCGGCACCGGCCTTACTGGTGGCAACATCGAGTTCTGGCCCCACAACTACGGGCCGCCGAACGGGGCTGCAGTCCCGAACGCGTCGGCGACCGTGTGGGACTTCGGTGACCAGCCCGGCGACCCCGAGAACGGGTACGGGTGCATGCAGGTCCACAACTACGAGGCGAAGCAGACGATTTTCGCCATCAACCACTGGGCCGCAGGCGGCGGCACCGACGTGGGCATCGGCAACAGCGACGGCGATACGCGCGACTGGACGTTCGCAGCCAACGCGGGGAATTACCACGTCAAGAAGCTGCGCGTGCTCGTCCGGCCGACCGCACAGTAGACCTACCGCCACCAGACGAAGCACCCAACGGGGCCACGGATCAACACACCAGCGCAACAGTCCGTGGCCCCGACGGACGATCAAACTCGGCCTGACGACCGACCTCACGACAGCCGCCGGGCCTCGTCGATCATCGCATGCAGGTTCTCTTCAGGGGTCTCCCTGCCTACCTGGTCGCCGGTGCCGATGATCACACGGTTCGTCCCCCGGAAGGCCTCCCAGATTTCACGCACCTCACGCCGAGCGTCTTCCTCATTGCCGCGGATCAGCGTTTCCACCGTGTGGACGTTCCCGTTCATCGTGGTTCGCCCGTTCAGCAGGCGCGCCACTTCCCTGAGGCCGTCGAGGCCGTCCACATCGCCGCCGGGGGGCCGTTCGAAGGGGCATACACAATCGATCCCGATCTCGGCGAAATCAGCCACGGAGTCGATGCAGCGCCCGTGGAAGTGCACGTGCAGCAGGCGGTCATGCTTGTGGGCCTCGTCTGCGACCGCCTGGATGACTGGCTTGTCCCAGCGCCGCCAGAGCGCGGGGCTCATCAGCGAATTGCAGCTCCACGAGCAGCCGATGAACAGGCTCTCGATCTGCGATCTCTCACAGATCAGCCGAGTCTTCTCGATCATGTGGGCGATGTACTTCTCCTGCAGAGCTTCGAGGGCGGCCTCATGCTCGTACAGGTCGTAGATCGCCGTTTCCAAGCCGCCCTCGCGCGAATTCCCGAAGTAGTCGAAGAAGGGCACTCCGATGAAGGCCTCCAGCAGGTAGGCTTCACCGACCTCATCCCAGGCCTTCACCATCGGCCCAACATCCATCCCCGCGGGATCCGGCAGGCTGGCGATCTCGTAGGCCGGCAGGTCCCGCTCGAAGTCCTTGATCGCCCGCTCGGTCACCCAGCCTGG
>JALGSS010000804.1 GCA_029821745.1 Candidatus Zipacnadia bacterium | reverse complement strand
CGACCACCGGACCCTCAAGACAGCCTCCCTGGACACAACGGACCGCTTCCACTGGTATCGCATGGTGCATTCCGGTGGGATAGACGGAACCGTGACTGTGTCGGTGGACGGGACTGAGGTGCTCTCAATGCCCTACGGCGAGCTCTTCCCCTACCAGGGCCAGGGCTACAACATCGGGTTCGGCCCCAACGCGGCTCAGCGCGAGGGGCGGATGCATGTGGCGGGCTACGGGTTCCGCCTCGGAGGCACGAAGGAAGTGCTGGGACCGGTTCCCACACCCGAGTGAGCAGTAGCCGGGAGCCGCCGGTCGCCGGGACGCGTGAAAAGAGCCGCAGGCGACCGTCGCCTGCGGCTCTCGTTGTGCGGTGGATTGTTCTATCCCGCTCTAACGCATTCGCGCTCGCGCCTGGAACTGCTGCCAGCCGCCGAGGCCCCAGCGCCACCATTCCGGCGGCGTGCGCAGCGACAGGAGCATGTTGAGCTGTTCGCTGGCCGCTGAGTTCTCTGCCGTCGCCGCCAGGAGCACGCCGAGCAGATACCGCGCGTGATCTGCCGAGCGACCGCTCGGTCGCTTGTTGACGTAGCTCTTCAACTGCCCGATCTCCGAGACGCCCTCGGGGATTGCGAGCTGAGTCTTCTCGCGGATATGCTTCTGGATCTCGATGTCGACGATATTGGCCGACCGCAGCGTCTCGATCTCCTCGCGGGCAGCCTTCTTCGCGGCCTCGAACACCAGCTTGCCGTACCCGCTTTCAGTGTCCATCTCTTTGCGCCGCCACAGGGACATGATCTGGCGCCAGGACGCGTTCGGGCCCTCTACCTTGTCCCGCTCGCGCAGTTCCATCTCGACGAGAATGAGCCGCGACCAGGCGACGCGCGCCATCTGTCTCGCCGCGCCGCTCTCTATGGCCTGCATGGTGCGGGTGCGAACGTCCCGCAGTTGCTGCGTCGTGAGCTTCTTCACGTCCTGCTGGTAGTAGGTCGGCATGCCGCGTCCGAACTGGCTCGGGGCGGCGACAGGATCGAGGCTCGCAAGCACGATCGAGTCAGACCTGCCGGCCTGAGTGATCTTGTTCGTGCTCAGGTACTGATCCTCGAAGACCACCGGCAGCGTACCTTCGCGTCGCAGGGCAGCGATCGTCGCGAGCCAAACCCGGGGCGCGGGCGAGTTGAGCCATCCTCCGAGCCCGAGTTCCTCGTCCGGGTCTTCCTTCAGGTAGTTGACCAATTCGGGCATCTGGTCCCCACCGGTGTTGGCCGCGTCCGCAGCCTGCTGCTCGAGGATCGACGCCGCGACGCCGAGGACCTGCTCGGGGTTCGGGCGCCATCCGTCATTCATCAACTGGTCGGCCCGCGCGAGCATGTACTCGGCCATGTTCGGCGCGGGGAGTGCCGTGTAGACCGACGCGAGGTCCAGCACGTACTGGATCTGCGGGCGCAGGTCCTCGTCCATATCGTTCTTGGCGTATGTCTGGTATTCATCGTGCGCCGACCGTCCGAGGCGGTCGATCTTGTAGACCTTCTTGAGCTGCATCAGCAACGGGTCGAAGTCCGCGGGGTTCTTCCCGCCCGTCAAGGCGAGCTGGTCCCAGCGCCTCGGCAGCCCTTCTCGCCCGACGAAAGCGAGCTGAACCATGGCGTTGCCGGTGCGCGGCCCAAGCTGGTTAATGTGGCCGTAGTCTGTCCACTGCGCGAAGAGGGCTTTCTGCGGCCCCAAGCCGCGAACGATCCCGATCGCGAAGGGCTCCTTCTCCTCGCCGCCGGCTGCACCCATGCCGCCGGCCTCCATGCCGCCACCAGCCATCATCCCGCCGGGCGCGCCGCCGCCGAACATGGTGCCGGGGCCCGCTTCGCCCATGCCGCCGCCCATCTCAGCGCCACCCATGCCACCGGCAACCGCGCCGCCGGCCATGGGTGCTGCAGGCAGCCAACCGGCAGGATCGCCACCGGCCGCTGCGCCCATGCCCATTCCGCCGCCTTCCATTCCGCCCATGCCGCCCATCATCCCGCCGGCCATCTCGCCCATCCCGCCGGGCATTCCGCCACCCATGCCGGGCATGGCCATCCCGCCGCCGGCCAGGGCAGCAGCGCCTGCCTCAGGATCACTACCCTTGCCACCGGCGACTTGCGGGTCGACGAAGACATCCGCGCCGAGCACGAGCACGGCGGGAAGCTCCTTGACGAACCCGGGGGCGATGGCGTCGAGGCCCTGCTGGGACTCCAAGAGGCCCTCTTCGACCCTGATCCACTTCACCCAGAACTTGTCCTTGATGTACTCGGCGATGTGAGGCTGGGCCAGGATCCTGTCAATGTATGCCTTCTGCACGCTCGGCGCGTCGGGGTTCGGTCTCCGATCACTGGCCGGGCCGCCGATGGCTACACTGCCCTCATAGTAGACCACGATGCCGGGGTACGCCGTCAGCAGCACCGGGACCTGATTGGTTGCCTCTTCGTTGGCGAAGAGGGTCAGGATACGCGACCGGAGCGCGTGGATCCGCGGCTCGTACTCGGTCAGCGCGGAGCGAGCCGAAGTGTAGCCCGCGTCCTGCCGCCCCTTCTGGTCGTCGTCGATCCACTGAGATGCCTCTAGCGCGGCAAGGTTCTCGTTGAGTTCATCGCGCATCTTCTCGATGAACTTCTCCGCGCGAGCGAGGAAGTAGTCCGCCATGTAATGCCGTTCGAGGTTCACGTAGGCTTCCGAGGTGTTCAGAAGCAGCTTGATGTCGTCGTG
>JALGSS010000803.1 GCA_029821745.1 Candidatus Zipacnadia bacterium | reverse complement strand
TGTCACCCCTCTGCAAGCATCTGTACACGATCGAGATCGTCGAGCCGCTCGGGAAGCAGGCCGAGAAGACCCTCAAGCGGCTCGGATACAAGAATGTCTCCGTGCGTATCGGAGACGGCTACAAGGGCTGGCCGGAGCATGCGCCTTTTGACGGGATCATGGTCACGTGCGCGCCGCACAAGGTGCCGCAGCCGCTAAAGGACCAGCTCAAAGAGGGCGGCCGCCTGGTCATACCAGTGGGCAGGGAACGCCGCCAATACCTGTACATGTACACGAAGAAGGACGGGAAGCTGGAAGAGCATCCTGTGCTCGCGGTGCTCTTCGTTCCCATGACCGGAGAGATTCAGGGGCAAGAGTAGTTAGCCCGGCCGGCCCCCACAGGGCCAGGAGGCATATTGCATGCGCAGTGCTGCCATCATCGCTCTAACGACGTTCCTTCTGGCGGCTTCGCAGCTATCAGGGTGTTCACCCAGAGGCTACCAGGAGACAAAGGAACTGCGGCGCGCCCGGGCGGAGATGGCCGACCGCGTATCCCGGGAGCAGAACATCACAGACAAGCGGATCATCGCCGCGCTGAGAACCACGCCGCGCCAGGAGTTCCTTCCCGAGGACGCCTGGCCCGATGCCTACTCCCCGCAGCCGGCCATCGCGGCCGGCGCGAGCCAAGTCTGTCCGCCGTGTCTGGTGGCACATGCTGTCGGCGCGATGCAGCCGATGCCCGAGCATCGGCTCCTCATCGTCAATCCCCCGAGCGGGTACGCTGCCGCGGTCGCGAGCAAGGTCTGCAAACACGTGACGGTCCTGGTGGTGTCCGATCAGCAGCAGGCCGCGATGTCTGAATGCATCCAGAACCTAGAGATCGGCAACGTCCAGGTGGAGGCGTGCGACATCGCTCGCGGCTGGGGCGCTGGAGCGCCGTATGACTCCGCGCTGATCTCCGGGGGTTTCGCCAAGGTTCCCGAACCCATCCTGGACCAGCTTGACGATGACGGCGTGGTGGTGCTGGTCGGCGGGCCCTTCGCGCGGGAGCTTCGGGTGATGCGTCTCGTGGAGCGCGATCTGTCCGCGCCGACGATCATAACCATGTCCGAGGGCTGATGACTACGGCGAGCCGGCCCGTGGCGGGAACCCGGGTCAGTCCAGCCCGAGCTCGGTCGCGACTTCCTGCGGAGTGCCCTCTTCCTTCACAACCATCTTCAGGGCCTTCAGGAACAGCGCGGGGTCATCGGCCTGGATCACATTGCGCCCGAAGACGACCCCTCGCGCGCCGGCTTGCACGGAGTCGTACGCGAGTCTCAGCGCGTCCACGGGGTTCGGCAGTTTCTCGGCGCCAAGTGCGAACACCGGCACCGGCGTCGCTGCGGTGACTTCGCTGAACTTCGGCCCCGTGTAGAACGTCTTGATGGCATCCGCTCCGAACTCCGCGAGCACCCGGCACGCAACGTACACGCGTTCGTGCAATTCCTCCTGGGACAAGCGCCCCACTGAGGCCGGGTAGAACTCGCCGATCAGGGGGATCCCGCACTCCCGCTTCTGCGCGGCCAGGCGTGTGAACAGCTCTACGTTGCGCGCATCCTGCATCTCGTCGATGGTGGTGAAGGTAAGCGATGCCAAGCAGATGTCAGCGCCCAGCGCCAGGGCCTGCTGGGGCGTGATGACCTGCACGGTGCGGGCCTGATCGTACTCCCACTGCTCGCAGAACACCGTGCTCCAGTTGAGACGGATGATCGCCAGGGGGGCGCCCCGCTTGCTGAAGACGTTCCCGCAATGGGCCATCATACCCGGAGAGAGCAGTATCCCGTCCGCGTCCTCGGCGGCCGAGATGGCCTTCGGGAGATCGAGGATGCCGGGCGTGGGGCCGAAGAACTCCCCGTGGTCGACGGCAACGATGACGGCGCGCTTGCCGTCGGAGAAAAGCCTGTTAAGTCTGAGCCAGTGCCCGGTCATAAGACGACTCCTTTGGTGAGCAACTCACACGTCGCGTGGATATTCGCCCGCCCGCCCGCAGTGTCCTTCGCATCCCCCCTGGCGGGACATGGGGCGCACCTTCGGAGTTGTGCTGAGAAAGGGCAATCATGGGCACGGGGTGTCACGGTGTGTGTGACGGGGCCCCGTGCAAGGCGTCTCACAGGCCCGTGGGGCCCCGTCACACACACCGTGACACCCCACGGCCATGCGTCATTAGCTTCTTCAGCACAACCCCGAAGGTGCGGCCCCAATTCTATCCGTTTTTGCTCCGGCCGACCACTCCCGCATTCAGTCCTGCAGCTTGAACAGCTTGACCTTACGAACCTGCAGGACCACATCGTCCTTGTCGGTGTTGAGACCGACCAGCAGTGACGCGATCTTGTCCAGGTCCAGCTTCCCGTTCGCGTCTTTGCCGGACCAGCTTCCCCAGTGCAAGTCGGAGAAGAGCAACGCGGCGTGCCGCCATTCGTCGGAGGCGCGGCCCAACTCGCCCAGATACGAGGATCCGCCCTCTTCGATGGCCTGGGTCCGGACGAAGATGGCGTCGTCGCCCTCGGTCCGGTATTCGAGGGAGATGCCGTCATAGCCCGACCAGTCCTGAACGGGATCAAAGGAAGTCCGCGGATAGCACCAACGGTCGCCTTCGCGGACGAACTTGGCGACGAAACTGACGCCTCCCTCGTCGATGCCATTGACCTCCATCTCCCCATTGTTGTTGATGTTCTTCTCCCACTTGGCAGGATCATCCAGCCCCAGATCCAGCAC
>JALGSS010000802.1 GCA_029821745.1 Candidatus Zipacnadia bacterium | reverse complement strand
GCCGAGGGGCGCATACTCTCGGCTCAACTCCCTGATGCCGCCGAGGGGAAATGGCAGTTCAGGCAGCTTTTCGCCGGGGGCAAGCGACAGATCCGCGCCCGGTATCCCAACTTCACTCCCGAGGACCCGTGGCGATCGGGATTCCTCTATGTCGCGCCCGACCCCAGCGGGTTCGGATTTGCCGTGGGCAATATCCACAATCCCGGCGACTGGATGCGCTACGAGGTCGACGTACCCGCCGATGGCGAGTACGCGGTGTGGATGCTTTACGGCGCGCAGAACGAGCCATTCGGAAGAACCGACATGGGCGGCCGCACGACCATGACTGTAGATGAGAATGCCCCCGTGACGCTCATGAATCTCCCCGACACGGGATCCTGGGGCACCCACAAGTGGTCCCGCACGGCGACCTTGACTCTCACCGCAGGCAAGCACTCACTCGTCTGGCAGAACGTGAAGGGCGGCGGGCTGGACCTGGAGGCCTTCGCGCTGTGTAGCGACCCCGACTGGGTTCCCGAGGGTATCAAGTTCTCCCCCCCGGCCGAGGGCAAGCACGCCCTGATCATCCAGGCTGAGAGTTTCGTTGAGTACAAGGGCAAGCAGTTGTCGGTCTCCGGCCATGGGCTGGGCAGCAAGACCGAGTTCAACTTCAAGCCCGGCGAGGCGAAGGCCTCGTGGGCCGACGCTCCCGGCGCGGAGATCCACATCTTCCAGTCCGGCTCGTGCCGGGCATTCAAGGAGATCGTGGACCTCGAGCAGGTGGATGAGGCCGCGCGGAAGATCACGGTCTCGGGGAAGGAGTGCGTCACCTTCCTGCGGTCGGGCGACCGGTACTTCGCTGAGAACATCCCCGAGGAGCTCGACAGTCCGGGAGAATGGTATCTGGACCCCGAGACCGGCGTGCTGCGGTTCTGGCCCCCTGACGATCTTGATGAAGACGCTGCGGTCGTCGCTCCCGTCCTCGGCCGGCTGGTGCAGTTCGTAGGAGACGCTGAGAGCGGCGAGACCGTGAGCCACATCCGGCTCGCAGGGCTGACATTCCAGGAGACTGATTACTCCCCCGACGACGGCTGCGAGGGCTACGGGATGGGCAACGACGGGGCTGTCTTCCTGGGCGACGCAAGCGACTGCGCCATCGAGGATTGCGTGTTCACAAGCACCGGCAAGTACGCGGTCTGCATCACGGGCGGCAGCGACAACCGAGTGGTCGGCAATGACATCGGGTACTCGGGTGAGGGTGGCGTGCTGCTGCTAACCACCGTCGGCAACACGGTGTCGGACAATCACATCCACGACTGCGGGATGATCTACAAGCACATCGGCGGGGTGGTCCTGCAGGGCAAGGGGACTGACGACAACATCGTCGCGCACAACCGGATTCATGATATCTCACGCTACGGGATTACGCTGAAGAACGCGGGCTCCCGCAACACGATCGCGTATAACGATGTCCAGCGCACCAATCTCGAGACCTACGACACGGGCGCTATTGAGGTCACCCAGCACGACCGCGAGTTCCGAAGCGGTAGCGGCATCCACCACAATATCGTCGGGGACACCATCGGCTATTCGTCCATCGAGGAGAAGCCCGTCTACCTGTCCTGGGGCATATATCTGGACTCCTTCGCGGGGGGCTACACGGTCCACGACAACATCGTGTACCGCAACTCCCACGGCGGCATCATGTTCCAGGGCGGCAAGGACAACAAGGTGTTCAACAACGTGTTCGTGGGCGGCGAGAAATACCAGGGGTACATCTCCAACTTCTCGCGGAACTCCACGGGTCTGCTTCTGGAGCGCAACATCTTCGCGTGGTCCGATCCCCAGGTCTCGGTGTTCGGGACCGGCGCTCTCAGCGATGAGGTGATCCGGATCGACCGCAATCTGTATCACCCGCCTGCGGAAACTGAAGCCGAGGCGCCGTGGGGCCGGGGGACCCCGCTGGAGGAGTGGAAGGCTCAGGGCTTTGATGTGAACTCGCTGATCGCCGACCCGCTGTTCACGGACGCGGCGAATGATGACTACTCGCTGCAGGAAGACTCCCCGGCCTTCGCGCTGGGGTTCAAGCCGATCGACACGAGTCAGATTGGGCCGCGAGACAAAGAGGCCCGCGACTGAAGGCTCAACGGCCGCACTGACGAAGCTGCACCCAGACCGATTGCGGCAACGTCTTGAGACGACGTACCGGTTGTGTCGAAGAACCCACTTAGGCATCCATGGGGCCCCGTCGATTGTGCGGCATCGACACCCCACGGCTATTCCGCGTTTCTCAACACAGCCTACCAGAGAAGTCCAGGGAGTGGTTCGCCGTGTTGCATCCTGCCCGCCATGTCTTGACGCTTTTCGCTCTCACGTTGCTGATTCTCTGCTCCGGCGTCGCCACGAGCTTCGCCCAGCCCAGTCTGCCCTTCGTGGTGACGGCATGCGTCCGCACACCGACGCCGCCGGTTCTGGACGGGAAACTGGACGACGCCTGCTGGCAGATCACGCGCCCGATGGAGCCCTTCGGCAAGCTCACCCTTGGCTCCCCGGCGACGCACCCAAGGCTACGGTGACGGAGCGCGACGGGCCCACCTTCGGCGACGACTGCATCGAAATCTTCCTGATCCCACCGGACTCGTCGATTCTCGCCCGGCATGAGGAGCGCATCCGGTACTTCCACTTCGTCGTCAATACGCTGGGGACTCGATATGACGAGATCGGTCTGGAGAACCCGAAGCTGTTCGACGGAGACTGGGATGCGGCCGCGTCCCGAGGAGATGACTCCTGGGAGCTCGAGATCGCTGTCCCCTTCAAGACGCTGGGCACGACGAGCGCGGATGGCGCCGTCTGGACGGGCAACCTCTCCCGTGCCCGGT
>JALGSS010000052.1 GCA_029821745.1 Candidatus Zipacnadia bacterium | reverse complement strand
AACGTCCGACGTGGGCAATGACACGGCGGCGATTCCGGTCGTGAGGCCGCGTAGCCGGCCGCACGCGCCCGTGGCGGTTGCGGCGGTTCTCGTGGGTCTGATCTGCGGGATGCCCCACGGTATCATGGCTTGGCGCCTGGCCACGGAGGGCAAGGTCTACGCCCCCCTGATGGCCGAGAACGTTTCGGCCGTCACGCTCGACGAAACTATCCACTATGCGCCACGGGTGCGGGACGTCGTCGACGGGCACCCGCTGAGCGCCGACCCCACGGGGCTTGAGCACAAGAACCGCACCGCGTTCCTCGGGCAGGGACGGCTGGACGCCCTCGTGCTCGGCTCGCTTGGTATGCTCCTCGGGCGGAGCGTCCCCGCAGTGTTCGTGTTCTGCGACTTCGTGCTGCCTCCCCTCGCGTTCCTACTGCTGTTCGCCATCTGCCGACGTCTGGGCGCGCCCCAGTGGGTGTCGATCGGTGCGAGCCTCCTGGCCATCCTGGCGCCGGACTTGCTCGCAGTTCCTATGGGCCCTCTCGTGCGGGGCAACGGTCCGCTGCAGTTTTGCAGGCTGACCGTGCCGCAGTTTGCCTTCATCCCATGCGCTGGTGTGATTCTCGGTCTCGTTAACCTGTATGATCGCCCGCGCCCGCGCCGGGCCCTGTCGACGGGGATCCTGCTGGGAGTGGTCTTCTACTCCCACATCTACTACTGGACCTTCTTGCTGGTGGCCGGGGGCCTGCTCGTACTGGGCGCCATACTACTGGACCTTCTTGCTGGTGGCCGGGGGCCTGCTCGTACTGGGCGCCATTATCGGGCGGCAGTCGAGGCGGTCTGTCCCGATGCTCCTGATCGCGCTGGGAGCAGGAATCCTCATTGGTCTCCCGGTGTTGTACCAGTTGCTCGGGACTGCGGGCTTCGCGGGCAGGGAGGATCTCGCGATCCGGCAGAGTCTTGGTGGCGAGAGCGCCTTCGGGCCCGGCCTGATGCTTCACGTGGCGTTGCTCCTGGGCGTCGTCTTGCTGTATCCGAAGCGGAGGCGCGAGTTCATCCCCGTGGCCGCCTTCGCTCTAGCGCCCTTCGTGTGCTTGGCGGTCGCGCAGGCGACCGCAGCGGCGATCCAGCCCAGTCAGTGGCTCAGCGACTGCTGGGCTCCCTGGAGTGGCATTGCCATCGGCCTGATGCTCTGGGGGTGGGTGGTCTGGGGCCGGCAGAAGTGGGTAGAGAGGCACCCCGAGGCGGAGATCTCGCGCAGCACACTTCTCCGGCGTGAGGCCGCGATGGCCATCGGTTTCGGGATGCTCGCGGCTCTCATCCTGATTGGCGCGGGGATGTCCCAAGTCCAGTTCGCGACCCGAATGGCCGGCTCCTACACGATGCCGCGCGAGCAACTTCGCGCCTTGCGGGAACTGGACTTGCGCGCCCCGTCCGGCAGCGTTGTGATGTGCCTGGACCGTAGCCTTGCGGCGCTGATTCCCGTCTACACCCACTGCAGTGTGTATCTGCCCTTCTGCGCGAGTTCGCCGATGCAGAGCCACGAGGCCATCGACCGCGCCGGCATCCTCTTCGCGACTTACGGCGTGGGTGATGCCGAGATCTCTCGATTCATGTCGCGTCCGCGCGACCCGGCCACCGGTGCGTTGCGCAGCATCGCCGGCGATTTCGGCTACTGGGCGCACCACCGGACGCAGCCGAACGGCACTGCGCCGGCGGATGTCGTGCGGGAGGTCCAGGCGAAGGCGAAGTTCTACGGCCCCGAAGCGCTGGTTGAGACAGAGCTGAAGTACCAGGCCGATTTCGTCGCCTGGGGGCCGCCGGCGAGACAAACCGGCCGCCCGGAACTGGAGGCCCGGTTCGAGGATCGGCTCTTCATCGACGCCGGCGGGCTGAAGGTATACCGCGCTCACCCGATCAAGACCAATACGCCGGCGCCCTGGCCGGTCGACTTCCCCGAGATTGAGGAGGCCCCCGATGGTGGAGACACTCAGTGATGTGACCCTCAAGTCCGGCGAGGGGATGCAGATTGTGCGGACGATCGCCCCTGAACCTGCATGGACCGACCGAATTCTCCCATTCCTCAACCACAAGGGCCCGCACTGGCTCGAGCCCATGCGCGTGGCCTACGATGAGGGTCTGGACGATGTTGTGATGACCGATTGCCTGGGGGTGTTGGGGGACGGCGAGATTGTCGGCAATATCACCACGGTCGAGTACGCCGGGGTCGGGATCCTCGCTCATGTGTTCACTCCCGAACACCACCGGCGCAAGGGTATCTGCACGCACCTCATCAATGCCCTGCGCGATGACGTGACCGCCCGGGGCCTGCGGGCCATGTACCTGGGAACCGGCTATGACACTCACCCGTACCATATCTACGAGACCATTGGCTTCCGCGGGCGTGGCGACAGCGGGAAGATGACGTGGGCGATCGACAAGGATTTCCACGAGAGCTACTTCGCCCCGGGTGACACGACGATCGAGGAGACCACGTGGAATGATTGGGCGCCGCTCGACGCACTCTACGCTGTCTCCGGCCAGTGGCAACTCAAGAACTTCTGGCTGCAACTCATCGGCCACGCCGGGTTCGAGGGGCCCTATCTGACCGTGCGTCGTGAGATGGCAGAAGGTCGCTTGCTGGATGTCAAAGTGATGCGGAAGGCCGATGGGTCGGTCATGGGCCACGCGATGCTGGGCCGCCATCCGCTCTGGAAGGGGAGGCCGCTCGTGCTCGACGTGATGGTGCACGCGAACTTCCATGGCAGGACTGGGGAGTTGCTGGGGACGATTGCTGTCCCGCCCGGTAGCAAGGTCGTGGCCTATTGCGATCAGTACGCGTCGGTGAAGATGGATGTGCTGGAGTCACTGGGGTTCAGGCGTGAGGGCGCACTGGCGTCGCAGATGGAGGACGAGAACCATGAGCCCCTGGATGTGATGGTGTACGGTAAGCTCACGTAGCCACGGGCACGAAGCACTGCACACTCATTGGGATGCAGGAGAACCGACCCCGATACGGGTCGGTTCTCTGACTTCCGGGTGCTGAGCGGATGCTACTCCCCGTCGGACGAGAGCTTCTCTCCGCAACCCTCGCAGAAACTCGCGTTGCTGGGCACCATCTTCCCGCAGGATGGGCACAGCACCTTGTCCTCTTGTTGGCTGTGCGTGGGCGCTCGGTATGGCTCCGGTTGCGCGGCAGGCGCGGCGGGAGCGCCCGCCACACTGGGGACACTGCCGGCGGGAGGAGTCGGCTGCTGGACCGGGGTTGGAGCCGGCTGTGGCTGCGCCTCCTGCCCGTACTCCTCGGCGGCCTGCACGTCCTGCACTCGCTGGCGCAGGGCCTCCATCTCTCCTTCGAGGGCATCGACACGCTTCATGATGACCTCGATTTCCGAGTCGAGAATGCGCTTTGACCGGTACAACTCGCGGCAGCGCTTGCCGGCCTCCCCGTAGTTTCTGTCGAGTTCGGTCTGCACATGGCCCAATTGGCTTTGCAGTTTGAGGACCTCTGCCTGCCGGGATGCGCCGTCGGCGAGCTGCCCCGCCGCCTGTTTGAGCTTGTCGAAGAATGTCATCTCATCTACCTCGCGTGGTCTGTACTAATCGTGATTTCGCTGCAGAAGACCGAATACCTGCACGGGTAGGAGCCTATTGATTCAGCGCTGGCGAGGCCAATGTCAGTGCCCTGCGCCAAAACGAAACAGCCGCAGGCCGTGGGGACCTGCGGCTGTTCCTACCGGCTTGCGCCGGCTGCGGCGGCACACGCTCTGCTGGAGGGCAGACGTGTATTGAGTTGTGTACGTCAGTGCGGGGATTTCTCCCCTAGTGGGTGCCGGTCAGTGACCAGGTCCCACCGCTTAGACGCTGTCCTTACCTCCTCCTGGAGTGCTTCCCTTGGCGGAAGCCGTCGTGGTGACCGTCACCGTATCCGTCGTCGTAGCCAACTCTGTATCCGCGCTTCGCGCCGCGCCGGAAACCGTTCTTGTCACCTTGTCGGTACCCAACGCGATGTCCATCGGTGAAACCAACCTTGTAGCCGTGTTGATCGCCGTCCTTGAACCCGTCCGAGTAGCCTTCGTTGTACCAGTACTTGGCCTCGCCGCCGTGGAAGTACGGTGTGGGCGGGTCGTAGCGACCGTGGACGACCCTCGCTCTGGGATGCGGCCTGGGTGGGCTGTAGCGCGGGCCATGTCCGCGATGGCGTGGCGAGTCATCGAGGTCGTCGAGGACCTCGTAGGCGACGTAGCCGACGGCCAGGGCGCCGAGGATCTTGCCGAGGTCACCGGCGAAGACCTTGGTCGACGTCAACGTGGTCAGGAGGAAAACGCTCAGGATGGGCAACCAGGCCCTGTTGCGGGTGATAGCAGTGGTCATCATCGTCAACTCCTCTCAGCGCGTTTCGCCCAAGCCTTCGTAATCAGGGGGCGTTCTGTTTACTACTATGGGTAGTACTTGTCCGCCTTTTTTCGGGCCGCTCTGGGCGGCCCAAGTGTGCCCCGTCAATCTGCTCGTAACCGCCGACCTACCGTCTGCGCCACCTGCGATCGAGTGTCCGTCCCATTCGCAGTGTCCCGGTTGCTTCCGTCCGCTGATCGTACTTCATGTAGGGCCAGCCAACGGTGATCGGGGTGCGGAAGTTATAGTGGTTTTGCTTCTTGTAGTAGTACTGTCCCGGTAGCATCTCGGGTGCTCGTGTGTAGACCAGATCCGGGTCGAGGTGCGTGCCGTTCCCGCGGCACACTCGCCTCAACGGCTTCACATACTGCCCAGGTCGATGGTAGTATCCGCACCTGTCGCACGGGAGGTAGTCTGAGTACCTCTCCGCCTCGTGAAGTGGATAGGTCGTTGGCCGGGAGGGGCGGTAATATGCGCCTGCGTTGCGTCCGGACCGTATCGCCACCTCGCCGTCGAAGTAGCCCCGGTACCACAAGGTCTGTTCCTGTGCGAGAGTGCTGGTCAGGAGACCGAGTGTCAGACCGATTGTCAAGGTGCTCGTTAGTCGCTGCGCTGTTCGTGACATGATCGCGGCTACACCTCGTTCCCTCCCATCAGTCTACTACGTAGTATAGTTTTTCGAGGTACTATTGTCAATAGTAGCTATGTCTCCATTGACGCGCCCGCTGCGTAGAGGTTCACTGATGGGGGAGAAAAAGCTGAAGTTCTTTCTGAGAGCGGGGCTGAGGGAAACCGCGGGCGCTTCCGTGGGTCTAAGTGACAGGAATTGGCGCCGGAAACGGACTGCCCCCGCTGCGGCGACTGTGGCGAATCAGAGATCGGGCAACTGCGTCTAGGGTTGTGTTGAAAAGCTATCGACGCATGGCCGTGGGGTGTCACGGTGTGTGTGACGGGGCCCCACGGGGCCTGTGAGACGCCTTGCACGGGGCCCCGTCGCATCCCGCAGAGCGGGACGACACCCCGTGCCCATGATTGCCCTTCCTCAACACAACCCTAGCCACTACCCCACACAGGTATCCCCGTCACGAGAGGCCCCGCGTGCCGGCGAGGGAATGCGGACCATCACGGACCACGAATCTGACCGGTCCAGCGATCCAAGGGCGGCATCAGGCGGACCGGTGAGCCCGGGCGCAACTCTGGATTCCCGCGCGCGGGCAATTCGCCTCGCCCGGTGACCTGCAGGTATCATGGAAGCGTTCAGATCCTGGCTATCAGGCATCACATTACTCAGTGCGGGCGCTTGCGCGTTGGCCAGTGGACTGTTCGTGCCTTCAACCCCCGGGGAGGAAGGCGAGCAGCCCGCGATTCTCACCGCGCCGGCTCACCGCGCGGTCATCTACCGCCCCCACGACAAGGTGCAGGTCCTCCTTCTGCAACCTGCGTACTGTGGTCCCACGCGCAGTTTCTGCTGGATCATCCCCGTGCCCGATCGGCCCCGCGGCAACGACGTGTTCGCCGTTTCCCAGGACTTCATGGACGCGGTGTTCGAGCGCACGGCGCCGGTGGACCATACTGAGATAATCGACCCTACACAGGCTGCCGTCACATCCGAGCAAGCCGAAGCCGTCCAGACGGGCGTTCCGAAGGAGCGGCCCGTCATGCCCACCCAATGGCTCTCTGTGGGCGACTACGGAATCAGCCGCCCGTCTAAGCGCAACTGCAAGCGTCTCGTGAAGTGGCTCGGGTGGGCCGGCTACACGGTGACCGACGAACTCGCGGCGCGCATCGACGAGTACAATCAGCGAGACTGGCGCTTCGTCGTCATCAAGGCTTACCCACGCGCCGATGGCGAGAACCGCGTCGTCAAGTACCTGAAGCCTATCGGGATCCGCGTTGCCACGGACCAGGCCATCTACCCATTGGGCATCTCACGCGGGGGCGGTCCGGGGAACACAGCCCTGAAGATCGTGGTCATGGCCCCCGTGCCCGTGACGTGCGAGGGCGTGGCCGCCGTCGATATTACCGAGCGCGCCGAACTGCCCGCAGGAGAGTCGTATGAGAACTACCGTGCGCGTCTCGCCCGTGGGAAGCTGGCACGGGAAGCCGTCGTGAAGGGCGCGTGTCCCTTCATCGATCTGCACTACGAGAGCCGGCTGTGGACCGGTGTGCGTCGCCCGCCATGGAACGATCTGTGGGCGACCCGGTTTGTGGGTGTGATCCCGACAAGGGAGCTTGTCGACCTCACCTTCCAGGCCGACCCGTCAGTGAAACCCTTCCAGGTCCATGTTACGCGGACCCACACCTTGCCGGCCGACCCTCGGAAGCTGCAGTTGAGCGGGCGGACACGACCTGTTCTGCTCGTCGTATACCTCCTGATCGTGGGATTGCTGATCTGGGCCTCCGGCCTGTCGGCCGACCAACGTGTGAAGGCTCAGACGCTGGCACAGGCCATTCCCTCGTGGGCGTTCACCGGGCGACTGCTTGTCTACTCCGGGGCCCTGCTGCTAGGCCACACGGCGCTGCTGGGCGGCGCTCGGCGGCTCCACTTGGTTCGGTATGCGCGCCTGTTCACGAGCGGCCAGGTCCCCCTGCAAGACACAGTGATCTGGGCAGCCGCCATCGTCTTGTGGGCGCTCATGACTCTCTACTTCGTGGCACACGCGCGCCGGTCCGCGGGCAGCGAGACCAGGTGGATCGCCCGGCCTGTGGCGGCGCTTACCTGGCTGGTCCTCGCCATCAACACGGTCTTCTTGCCGCCCGAGGCCATGCGCGATGCCGCCAAGTTGGGAGACACCGTCGCTCTCGGCGTGGCGCAACTGGCGACGCTGCTTGCCATCACGGCCTTCGCGAGCTTGCTCGGGCACATCGCCCAGTCTGGTATCCTGGGTCCGCGACGACAGCAGATGGTCTCCGCTGAGTTCTGCCTGTTGCTGGCCGCCCTGGTCGTCGCGTCACCCTTCGTCTACCGCACCGGCGCCCAGGCGGAAGCGAACGTGTGCCGTCGGTGCCGGCTACAGGATGACCTCAAGGCTGCTCTTACAGCCCTGCGTCAGGCCGTGGCGGACTTCGAGAGGGACTACGCGTGCCTGCCACCGTCGCTTAAGAGCCTTACTTCGCGGCCCGCCGCGCGCACAGGTCAGGACGCCGCCGGGAACACGGTGCCCGTCCAGCCGCAGCGCGACAAGAAGGCCTACCTGGCTGCGCTCCCGGATGATCCGTTGACCGGGTCCGCTCAGACGTGGCTGTATTCCGCCCTGATGCCGGAGCGCGTGACGTCGGGCGGCTTCATTTCGGAAGTGACCGGGCGCACCGGGGGCGCAGAGGCCGAGGAACTCAGAAACTACTGGCAACTCCCCCGAGCGACCGGCATCCGCCAAGCCCTGGGGCCGATCGCCTCCATGATCTGGGGTGAGGGCGACGCGATTCTGCGGATGGAGACTGAGAACCCCGGTGGGCCTGTCGCCACTGCGGTGACGGTAGGTCTCCTGAGGGCCGCGACGGTGACAGTCTCTGATATCCCCGGCGTCGATTCCCCGCGGCTGGTGGCGGTGCCGGGAACGACCACGATGATCCTGTCCTCGATCGTCAGTCGCCGGACAACGGGCGATGCGCGGACCGGGGCGCTCACATCGCCAAGAACGGCCATATTCGAAGTGGCTAATGCCGGGCGGCGCCTCACGTCAATGGGGCAGCCGATCGCGGGACAGGTGCTGGCGCTGTACCCCTCGCCCGACGGCGTGCAGGTCGCCTGCATCGTGCGGACCGACGACGGGCGCGAGGACTCCCGAGACCTCTGGGCGCTAGGTGACTCAGGGAAATGGGAGGGCCCGCTGGCCGAGAACGTGGCGATGGTCGCGTGGCATCCAGGCGGCATTTCGCTGTTTGCGCTCGTGTCCCCGGAAGAGAACGCTCCCGGGGCGGCCGGCAAGGGGCGGTACCAGTTGGTGCGCGTATGGCTGGACGGGCGTGTCGACCAAATGGCGAGCGGCGAACGGTTCGCGCCGGACCTGCTGGCCTCGAATGGCCGCGGCGTGTTCGCCTCCGTCAACGCCGGCGTCCTGAAGATGATCGACACCCGCGGCAGGGCAGACACGCTCGCAACGGGAGTGGGGAACATCCGCGACTTCTTGTGCCTGTCCGCTCAGCGTACAGCGGCGCTGATTGACACCGGAACCGGCAGCAAGGGAGGAGGCGGAAAGCTGATCGTCTTCGACCGTCGCGGCAGGCCCGCCCAGACCCTCGAGCCCGTCGCACCGAAGTCCGTGCGCTGGTCACACGGGCGCATCGTCGGCCTCCACGAGGCCACGGGGTACTTCTTCCTGCATCTGTGGGAGAACGATCCGCACGCCGGATCTGTTGTGCTCGTGGGCGCGGACGGGGCTCCGCCGCAGAAGGTCGGCCTCGTGAACCCCTGAGTTGCAGACAACCCGCCCCAGATGAGAACGGCTTCCGCATCTGCGCTCGATCACGTAGCGACAGCGGAAGCCGTTGTGTTCTGTGCCTGACGTGACGTCCCGACCGGGCCGCGCACTATCAGCGTTTTGTCAGCATGAAGTAGTCAACGTTAAGGTGGTACTCGAAGACGCCTTTGAGCCGCAACGTATGCGTGCCCTTCCTGAGCCGCAGAGGTGGTAGGGCGTCGCTGCCGCCCGCGATCTGCATGAACCACCACTCTCCCGGCGCGTGTGCCCAGCCCCCGGTGCCGGGGAACTGCACGAGCCGGAATGCTCGGGCCGGCAGCGAACCGTCCACACGCACCTCGCGGAAGCTCATGTCCTCGCCGCATGAGATCTTGGCGAACAGGTCGTACTCCCCATCTTCGGGCACTGTGAACTCCCACTCGATCCAGTGGCCATTGCCGGTGAACGTGTAGACGCTCTTGCCGCCGTGCTGATCGATGTGGTCGCCCTCGGAGATCAGCGCATTCCCGCTGCCTTGGGCGACGAAATCCTCTGCCTCGACGAGAACCCCTTCCTCGGGCATCGCGGTCACGCGCTTGGCGCCCGCAGATATCGAGAGCGGCTCAATGTCGATCGCTTCCATCGGCGTCTCGAGGAGATTGTAGGCGGGCAGCGTGAGTGTCATGAGTCGAGTTCCGCCCAGAGCGACGTGGCCGCGGCCCTGCAGGCGGCCCCGAACACGGCGCCATTCAGTGATCTCCTCGTTGCCAATGCGTAGCCGCGCGCCGAGGCATTCGGATAGAGCCCCGGAGGGGTCCGCCCACACGCGACCGACGCCGAACGGCAGCTCAACACTTCCCTCGGCGGTCATCTTCTCGAGAGTGAACCGCGCAGTCAGCTCACCGGCCCGCTTCCCGTCGATAAGCAGCGCGATCTTCTGGTCCGGTCTGGGAAGCCGCCCCTTGCCTTCCCAGCCGATCTGTAGGCTATGCGCGTCAGCATCCAGCGACAGTACCACGCAGCGGCCGGCCGGGTCCCACTTGAAGTAGGCCCCCGGCTTGCGGTCCCCATCGACGTATCCCCACAGCGGGGGCGCCGGCATGTATACGCGCAGTTCTGAGGCCGTCTCGGCGCTGGTCGCGACCAGAGCGCGGTCCGGCAGGTAGCGGACCGAGTACGCGCCCGGTGCCGATGCCCTCAGCAAGTCACGGCCCTGCGAGACCGTCGTCGAGCTTTCCTGTGCCACTGCAACACACGATAGAATCACCGCGACGCCAACGGCCCAGTACGAGCGGAATGCCATAATCATCGCTCCCGGAAGATGGGGTCCCTCGCAACGCTATCCGGCTCGGGTGTCCGAACTCATTTCCCGGCACAGTTTGGAATGTCCTTCCCCGTTCCGCCTAAGCCGGACTGTGGCCCCCGATCGCCTATCCCCGCGCGCGGCACTTCAGGCGGGACCCTGATGCGCCGGTTCGGCGCGGAACCTGCTCCGGAAACAGTCCCCTTGCAATCCGGGGACCAATTGTGCTATATTAATGCAACGATAGCGTGCGTGTACCTCTGCTTGGGCCCGGCGCCCGGCGCCCGGCTCCCACAAGGGGAATGGCATCATGACCAAGAAGGCCTATGAGAAGCCGACCGTCGCCCGTTTCACGATCCGGTCCGAAGACGCGGTAATTGCCGCCTGCAAGATGGAAGGGGCTGTGCAGCTCCCCATCTGCGAGGCAGGCTCGGGTACGCCGTTCGCCAAGGAAGCTGGCTCCTAGCCTATAGCATTCGTAGCCGACGCCGGCGGCTGTTTTGTGATGGGTCTTGAGGCCCATTGCGGGAGCAGCCGTCGGTCTGAGGGCACGAGACGCGACTCCGTATGGTCGCAAGATCCCTGTCTTCAGGAGCAAGATGGACTTCTGGGTGCCGTTTGGACTGATATTGCGCCAAACGGCACCTTTTTTGGTGCCTGGGTTCCCACTGACCTGTCAGACACCGCTCACTGCGGAACAGGGCCGCCCGCCGGGCACCGAACGTAGCGCGTTGTGAGGGTAGCATGCCGAACGAACTCACGATCGAGATTTCCGATATCGTGGCCTGTGCCCGGGCGCGCCAGGCAAACGTCACGCTGGCTGCATCCCCCCCTGACGACCGGTTCCTCGTCGCTGGCGCCTCTCCTGACATGACGCTTGACGTCACCGTCGGTCCTATTCCCGAGCTGCCTACGGGGCGCGTGGTTTTCCGTGGGCGCGAGACGTGGAGTCTCGTCGAGAGCGCTGGCGGACGGCGGCTTGAGTTCGGCGACTTCTACAGGTTCAAGGGCGAACAGCGCGCGATTTTGCTCCGCGACGACAAGCCGGGTGGCGATCTCATCGTCAGCCCCACGGCCGAAGGCGCGCCGACGCGGGAACCGCGCAAGTATGTCGTGGACCCCTTTGCATTCCCCGGGCTGGAGTTGCTGATGTATTGGGAACTCTCCCGGCGCGGCGGCTGCTTCTTCCACTCCTCAAGCGTCATCCTCGGCGACCGAGGCATCCTGTTCGCCGGCTTGTCCGGCGCGGGGAAGAGCACGATCTCGGGATTGTTTGAGCAGGCCGGTGGCACGATCTTCAGCGACGACCGCAACGGGCTCACGCCGGGCGGCGGCCGCTTCCAGATTCATGGGACGCCCTGGCATGGGACACCGTCACGCGCGAAGCAGCTCGGAGCACGGCTCACACATTTCGTCTTCATCGAGCACGGGTCTGCCAACGTTATTGAGCCGCTGCCGTTGCTGGAAGCGTGCGCCCGCGTCCTGACTGCAGGCTGTCCGCCGTACTTCTCGCGGGAGTTGATGGACCAGGTTGCCGGCACCTGCGAGCGCATCGCCCGCGCCGTCCCCTGCTACCGTCTCGCGTTCGTCCCGGACCCCAGCGTCGTCGATGCCGTCCTCGGTTTCATCGACTGAGGCTAACCCAGCCATGGACACGACACCCGCCAGTGACGCCGACGCCGGCCGGCAGGCCGCCCGCAGAGAGCGCCTTGAACTGTGGCGGGAGGTCTTGGCGCGCGGCGTCGAGGTGCGGCTGCCCGTGCACGGATTCAGCATGCGCCCGACCCTGAAGCCCGGCGATACCCTCATCGCCCGCAAACTACAGATACCCCCTCAGCCCGGAGAAATCGTCATCACGGAAGCGCCCGACGGATCGGCGGTGGGTCATCGCGTCATCGCCCGAGACTGCCGCGACGGCCAGTGGCGACTCATCACGGCCGGCGACTCGAACCCCGGCGCACTCGACGATCCTGTGTCCGAAGAGGCGCTTCTCGCCACCGTGATCGCCGTCGAGCGGGATGGAGTGCGCGCCGATGTCCCCCGTTCGCGCCTGGAGATCGCGGTTCGCCTCAAAGCCCAGGCTGCACTCACCGGCGGCAGCGCCTGGGGCATGCTCTCCGCCCTGGCCGGCTTCGCGCGGCGTGTGGCAGTGGGTGGGATGGTTCGGCTGTCGAGGCTTTCCCGCGTGCCAATCATGGGGTCGGTGTGGAGAGGATGCGTCCCGAGCCTTGAGCATCGCTGCGATATCGAGACATGCCAGGTCGAAGTCGACGACGCGGGCGTTTACCATATCGAGGCCATCTGGCGGCGGCAAGTGGTGGCTTCAGCTCAGCTCTGGTCCAGTGGCGACGTTTCTGGTGCCCCCGACCTCTGGTCGCTACGGGAAGTCTGGGTGCGTGGGCATTGCCGCGAACGAGGACTGGCGTCGGCGCTCATCTCAAGCTCGATCGAGATCGCGCGGGGTGAAGGCGCACCGGCCCTGCAGGCAGTCATCGAGGGCGCTGATGGGGAGTTGCGGGAAGCCTTGGCGTCGCGAGGTTTCGAGCCGGTGAGCGCCGCCGACGCCACTGCGGTCGTCGGGCCCGGTGGGGCAAAGCAAAGGATCCTGCAGGTGCCCCTGCAGGATCCGGATTCGACCGCCGGCGTATGAACGCGGCTTGCGCTCACGCGCCGGCGTTGTCCACGATGATCGGCTGGTACACGCTGAACGCGCTTCCCCGCTGCAAGCCCCGCAAGGTGTAGACGGCGACGTACTGACCATCCGGCACAGGCCGCCCCCACTGGTCGCGCCCATCCCACGTGAAGGTGCCGGGGTCCGCGCCCTTGACGCTGGCCCACTCGATGATTGCCGCGCCCGAGGAATCGTGAATTCTCAACACATGCACTCCGGGCTCGTCATTGGCTGTTGTGCAGAAGCTGAAGGCGAGGCTGTCGCCGCCGCCGGCGCGGTTGGGTGAGATGAAAACCGGCACCGCGGCGCTCGGCCCGTGGGGCGAGTTGACCAGCACGATCCGGTGCTGAAGTGTCTCGATGCCTGCCGCGTCCACGAAGCGGAGGGTGACGGGGTATGCGCCGGGCCCGTCGAAGCTCACCTTGGACGCGAATCGCCCGTCCTTCAGCGCGAGCGCGCGGCCGTCCAGGTCCGCCGAGACACTCCCCTTCGGCGCGCGACCGGCGAGGGTCACGGTCGGTTGGCTGGTGACCTGGATGGCCGGCGACACCGGGTCGTCGCTCGCAGTCATGAGCGACAGCGCGACGGGAGGCATGGGTGCGGCAAGTCTCGCGACGGAATGCTCAATCGTCGGCGCGGACGCCTCGGAGAGCCCTGCGGCTTCAGGCGAGACCGTTGCGCCGGCGGCCTTCACGATCACCGGCGGGCTATCGATGTGCCACGTGCCGCCCTGGACATACGCCATGAGCTTGCCCTTGGCCGTACCTATAAACAGGTACCGGCCCACGACGGTCGGCTGTGTCGTGATGCTCTCGCCCACATTCTCGGCCCAGACGACGCGGCCGTCGGGGCGACGCAAGCAGTAGAGCATCCCCGTTTCGGACGCGATGAACAGATGGCCCGTACTCGTCGCCGCCGGCGATGTGGTTACCGGCCCGTACACCTTCGCATCCCACAGGGACTTGCCCGTCTTCAGGTCCAGGGCCAGCACCGCTCCATTCTGACAAACCACGTACAGGCGGCCATCGGCCACAACCGGCGACGCCACGATTGGCGCGCCGACGTCCTGGCTCCACAGTTGCCTTCCGCTGCGGGCGTTGAACGCGAGGACCTTCCCTCGCTGATTGCCGGCGATCACCACGTTCCTCCACGTGATCGGCCCGGCTTGCACGGGCGCCCCGGTGGCGAAAGTCCACGCGGGCCGGCCATCCCTTTCCTGGAACGCGTAGACGATCCCGTCGGCGCTGCCGCAGTACACGAGCGGCGCGAGAGTGTTGCGTCGCTTTGTCGTGCGACGGCGCTTGGGCTCCGGAGTGACCGCCGCGGCGCCCAAGATGGGGCCCCCCGTCTCAAACTGCCAGACCAGCGCCCCGCGCCGGTCGAGAGCGTAGATGATACCGTCGCTGGAGCCGAACACCACGGCTCCCCGCGACGTGAGTAGTGGGGGTGCCTCCACCGAACCCGCCGCCGCAAACCGCCACTCCTCGACGCCCACGATTCCCTCCCGCAGCATGGGCGGACGCAGGCACACCACATGCCCGGCTTCCGTACCCGCGTAGACGCGGTCATCCAGGGCCGTTACAGCGCGGGTCACCTTCGAGCCCACATCGGCACGCCAGACCGGTCCCCATATTTACCCGCCCATCACCTGTTACCGGGCCGCCGCGCAGCGCGCCGGTGCCTTCATAGGTCCACGCGACACGGGCCGGCGGGCCGAAGCCGCCTGCCCAGACTGTGACCGACAAGGCAATGAGCCCTGTCACGAGCGCTGCGGCGAGAGAACGGCGCATAGCGGGAGCCTCCAGTGCGGGTGTGAAGCAGCGAAGCATCGAGGTCGCTTACGGCACCTCGGCGATGGTGTATAGCCTTGTCCAAGTATGAGCACCGATTCTTACCCAGATTATAGGGACCCCGGCCGCATCCCGTCAACACGCTCAACGTAAAGATAGTCTGGTCCACAGTAGGGACGAACAAGTTCTGCGCCCCAAAACCACTCCCTGCGGCCACTTCCGACCGAGTACGCGCCCTGCAATCAGGCCCGCCTTGCACGGCGCAGTCACTCCCGGTA
Source organism: Candidatus Zipacnadia bacterium (assembly GCA_029821745.1). GTDB lineage: Bacteria > Armatimonadota > Zipacnadia > Zipacnadales > JABUFB01 > JALGSS01. The sequence goes on along the minus strand of JALGSS010000052.1, from coordinate 47 downwards.
GCAGCAGGGAGAGACAGGCGGGAACGCGGCGGTCATCATTTTCGCCT